>CAMLIZ010000039.1 GCA_946480245.1 uncultured Pseudomonadota bacterium | reverse complement strand
GCAACGGCGGCCAGGAAAGCGCCTGCGGCTGGTGCAAGGACAAATGGGGCATCTCGTGGCAGATCACGCCGCGCGTGCTGATGGAGGCCATCACCGACCCCGACCGCGCGGCGGCCAAGCGCGCGTTCGACGCGATGATGGAGATGCGCAAGATCGACATCGCGGCCATCGAGGCCGCGCGGCGCGGTTAGCCGGAGGCCGGCGCACATGCGACGCACATGGACGATCGTCGGCGTGGCGGACGTTCCGCGCAGCTTTGCGTGGTATCAAACACTGCTCGGCATGCCGCGCACCGAGCCGGCGCACGAGTACTTCGGCCAGATCCTCGACACCGACGGCACGGTGCTGCTGTGCCTGCACCGCTGGGGCGACCACGAGCACCCGTCGTTGACGAGCCCCGAGCGCGCGGAGCCGGGCAACGGACTGCTGCTGTTCTTCAGGGTCGATGATTTCCACGCTGCCTTGGCAGGCGCGCGCGGCCTCGTCGATCGGCTGGCCGAAGAGCCGCACCTGAACCCGAACACCCAGACGCTGGAGTTCTCGCTGCGTGATCCGGATGGCTACTGGGTGACGGTGAGCGCACTGGGCTGAGCGGTCGGCCTTACCGCCCCACGTACAACGGCCGCCCCTCTCGCAGCGTGCAGCGCACGTGCGCGAAGTTCGCGGGGTCGCGGACGGGGTCCGCGTCCAGTACAGCGAGGTCGGCATCCATTCCCACGGCCACGCGGCCGCGGCGGTCGGCCGCGTGCCAGAACGCGGCCGGCGTGGTGGTGAGCATGGACAGGATGTGCATGGGGGATAGCCCCGCTCGCGCGAGCAGGCGGTACTCGTCGGTCGGGTCGGGGTCGTGCATGTAGCCCACGTCGGTGCCGAACATCAGCGTGCCGCCTGCGGCGTGGAAGGCGCGCACGTGTTCCACCACGCCGGCGATCAGAGGGTCGGCCGCCGCGGCGGGCACGTGCTCCTTCGCGAGCTCGGAGGGCATCAGCTTCAGCGTGGGCACCATCACCAGGTGCGCGGCCACAGCGCGTCGCAGCAGCTCGGGCGGCCAGGGCGAGCCGTCGTCGAAGGCGTCGTGGGCGAGCACGTCGGCGCCGGCGTCCAGCGCCTCCAGTGCGCCGGCGAAGTTGGTCGGATGCACGAAGACGGGCGCGCCGCGGGCGTGCGATGCCTGCACGGCCGCGCGCGCAATCGCGAGCGGCATCGTCTTCACCTGGCCATGGCCCTGAGGCGTCACGATGAAGAGCTTGGTCGCGTCTGCGCCCGCGTCGAGGTTCTCGCGAACCTGCCGGGCAGCGGCCTCGGGCGTCTGCGGCTGCGGCATGCGCTCCAGCAGCGATGCCGGCAGATCCTTGATGTACACGGGCAGGCCGTGCGCGGGAAAGAGCGGCCAACTGGCCGTGAGGATGCGCGGCCCCGCCAGCTCACCACGCTCGATGCGCGCGCGCAGCGCGAGCGTTGCATCGCGATCGGAGGCGAGGTCCACCACGGTGGTGAAGCCCCACTTCGTATAGGTGTCGACCAACGCCCGCGCCTGCGCCACCGGATGGGCTGCGCCCTCAGGGCCCCAGGGGCTGCCGATGAAGTGGACGTGGTTGTTGTGAAAGCCCGCCACCAGCGTGCCGCCATCGCAGCCCGGCAGGCCGAGCGCGGCCGGCGGCACGGCCACTTGCCCGCGCCGACCCACCGCGACGATCTTGCGGGCCCGCCACACCACCACCGCGTCGTCGATCGGCGCTGCATCAGGTGCCGGGTACACGCGCGCTGCGTACAGCACGTGCGGTGCGTCGTTGCCGGCGGCCGCTGGCCCTGCCGCCGTTGGCGCGACGCTCGCGCAGCCTGCCACGAAGGCGGCCGCAGCCACTGCAAGAAGAGGAAGGAAGCGCATGCGCGCGACTCTACCCATTCCGCGGCTTGGCACCATCGCGCAGCTTCTCCCTTCTCTCGTGCGCAGCTACCACCGCTTCCTGAATCCTTCGGTCGCGCGTCTCCGGCTTGGCCGCCTCGTCGATTCTTCGAACGATGAAATTCTGCTTGCCCGGTGGCAGCGACTTGAACGCCTCCTCCACACCTTCGGCGCGAAGCGCATCCAGAAGGTCATCGGGCAGCACGACGTCCGCGCGGTCGAGCACGGTGAGGCGGATGCGTATGCGGTCGCCCGTCTTGGTGTTCGTCTCCCGACGAACCTTTGCCTTGATGCGGATGTAGTGCTGCCCACCACCGACCGGAAACAGACTCACCTGGAATGGCTCGGAGTCATTCACCCGTGCCATCACCAGCACCGGGCCCTTGGTGCCCAGTGCATCGGTGATCCCGGCCGGCACGCGAACGGCACAGTAGTCCATGCCCTCCGCCCAATCCTCGAGATCGGCGTCGAACGAAAGCTTCTGCCCTGCGGTTGGAGTGTTCGTCATGACCACGGATTGAATGCAGCGATGGCCGGATCGTAAATGGGGAGCCGCTGCTGCGGGGCAGGCACGCCAACGCCGCCACCGCGGTCCATCGGTGCCATCCGCAGGCCATGCGCAATGCGGTGCATCGCGTCGTGTCGCCGTTGCGCGCCGCCGGCGCCATTGCCACACTGCGCGGCTGTTCGCAGCCGTCCGCCTTCATGCCAAGACACCTTCACGTTCCCGCCCGGCTCGCCGCGGTGTTCGCCCTCGGCCTGCTGGCCGCCGCCACCGCCCGCGCCGACGCGCTCGGCGACTTGCGCGCTGCACTGGCTCACCTGCCTGGCCAGTCGCCGATGCTGGCCACCGCCGACGTGCAGGTTCAGCGCCACCAGGGCGAGGGCCATGACGCCACCGAGTTCAAGGGCGCCGCAAGCGTGAATGTCGACGCGGGGCCGCGCGGCGTGCAAGTGCTGTACGGCCGTGAGCTCCTTGTGCGACTGGAGGCCGACGCGCGCGCCCAGTCACGCGACCGCAACGCAAAGACGCCCACGCAGACTGCGTTGTCCGAACTCGACGTGGCGGCACTGCAGCACATGGTCTCGGCCGGGCCGGCGCTGTCCACCGCCATCGACGAAGCCACGTATGCCGGTGAGGAAGCGAGCGACTGGCACGGACGGCCGGCGCGCAAGCTGTCGTTCACGGTGCCCATCGAGCACCTGTCCGACGATGCGCGCAAGTACGTCAAGCACTTCGCCAACCGGCTCGAGGTGTGGACCGCTCCCGACGGCACGCCGCTGGGCAGCGCGCGCCACGTCACGCTGGACGGCCGCGCCTTCGTCGTCGTGCATTTCGAGATGCACACCGACGAAGAGCACAGCTACGCGGTGGCCGGCGATCGCCTCGTGGTCGTGCGCGAGGAGACCCGCAACCGCAGCCACGGTGCAGGCGAATCGCAGGACGCGACCACTGTCCGCCACCTGAAGGTGGCCCAGTGATCAGCCGAGCGTCGGCAGCAACGCGTCCAGCTGCGCGAACTGCTCGGGCAGCCCCTCGGTGCTGCCGATGTTGCGGTCGAGCGCTTCCTTTGTGGGGTAGCGCTCGGAGAACGTCAGGTGCGTCTGGCCGTCCTTCTCCTCGAACGTGACGGTGGTCACGGCACCGTCGTCGCCTTCCTCGTTGGTCCAGGACAGGCGCGACGGCGGCGCCACCTCGATGTACTTGCCGAAGAAGGCCATCGTCCTCGAGCCGCCGAGGTCGAACACGAGGCGGTAGGCGCCGCCCACGCGCACGTCCTGGTCGACCGACAACAGCACCAGGCCGACCGACCTGGGCACCCACCACTGCCTGAACAGCTCAGGCCGTGTCCAGGCCTCGAACACCAGGCGCGCGGGCGCGTCGAAGATGCGCCTGACGACCACCTCGCGGTCGGACTTGCGCTCCACCGACGTGGGATGCGTCACGCGCGCCGGTTCACTTTTTTCGACCATCGTTTCTCTCCTTGCGTTTCAGTTCCTCGACCACCTTGTCCAGCGCGTCGAAGCGCGCCGTCCACATGCGGCGGTGGCGCTCGAGCCAGGCCCACTCTTCGTCGAGGGCACCCTGCCCGAGCCTGCAGGTGCGCACGCGCCCGACCTTCTCGGTAGTGACCAGCCCGGCCTGCTCCAGCACGTCAACGTGCTTCTTCATGCCCGTCAGCGTCATCTGGAAGCGCTCGGCCAGCTCGGTGATCGAGGCGTCCCCGCGCCAGAGCTGCTCGATCACGCCGCGCCGGGTGGTATCGGACAGCGCGGCGAAGGAGGCGTCGAGACGGGGCGAATACTGAACCATTTAGTTCAGTATAGGGCCGGCGATCGCCAGAGTGCAAGCGCGCGTGCGACCGCCAGCCACGGCCTTGGTGGAACCTAGAGGGTCACGCGATCAAGATCACGCGTGCACTGAGGGTGCCTTCCGATGCTGGCGCTTTCGCCACTCGCCGGGCGGCACCCCGAACTGCCGCTTGAAGGCGCGGCTGAATGAGGCTTCGGACTCGTAGCCGATGTCGTCCGCGATGGATTTCACCGGCAGCTCGCTGGTCTTGAGCTTCTGCGCCGCCAGTTGCAGGCGCCATCGCACCAGGTATTGCATCGGCGGCACGCCCAGGAAGTGCTTGAAGCGCTCCACCAGCACGGTGCGGGATGCGCCCGCTCGGCGCGCCAGCGTGCCGAGGCTCCATGGCTCGAGTGGCGCCGAATGGAAGAACCGCAGCGCCTCGCCGACCAGCCCGTCGTTGCACGCCGCGAACCAACCCACTTCGTCGGCGGACAGCGCCTGCATGTGGTTGCGCAGGATCTCCACGAACATCAGCTCGGTCAGCCTCGGCAACATCGCCCGAGAACCGGGTGTGCGATTGCCGGCCTCCGCAGCCGTGTGGCGAATGGTCATCGCAAGCCAGCGGTCGGCAGGCGTCGCACCCGGGCTGACGTGCAGCAGTGCGGGCAGGCTCTGCAGAACCGGATGAAACAGCAGCTCGTCGCACTGCAGGAAGCCGCAGACGATGTGCGTCGCATCGCCCGCGCCGCCGTGAGCGACCAGCGGGATCTCGTCCCATGGCGGGCGCGGAAGCAGTTCGCCCAGGGCGACGCACTCGGCGGCATCGCGCCCGCGCAGGCGGTGCATGTGCCCGTAAGGCAGCACCACGGCATCTCCCTCGCCGAGCCACACGGGCGCGCCTTGCGCAAGGTCGAGCCAGCACCCGCCCGAAGCGATCACATGGAACGGAATGATGTGCTCGGTGCGAAACGGCAGCATCCGGGCGATCTGGTCGCACTTGGGCGTGTCCACCGACCACGGCTCGTGGAAGTCGGCGAGGAACAGCACCGTGCCGGCAAGGTGCATCCCGTCGAGCAGATCGGAGAGCAGGTCCGCCGCCGGTGCTGGCATTTCGGGCAAGACTTTCTGCATTTCGATCATGGTCTCGCCCCTCGCGGCTCCGTACGCTGGCCACCTCGGTTCATCACAGGAGACTCACCATGAATTCGGAGCCTCGCGATCTCGTCGTCGTGATTTCGCACGGCATCGAGCACGAACTCTCGTCGGCAGGCTTGACCATCGCTCTCGGCGGCATGACGTGCGGGCTGCGCGTGTCCATCTTCCTCACCAGCGGGGGCGTCGACATCGTACGCCGCGGCGCCGCCGATTCGACCCAGGTCAAGCCGCTCGAGCCGCTGGCGCAGATGCTGCGCGACTTCCTCGAGCGAGGCGGAACGCTCTGGGCCTGCACCCCGTGCGTCAAGAGTCGCGGCTACACGCAGGAGAGCCTGATCGACGGCGTGGTCGTCACCGGCGCAAGCGTCATGCACGAACTCATCAAGCGCGGAGCCGCCACGTTGAGCTTCTGACGAGTCGGCGCCACCTTGCCTCAGTGCGGTGCCGGCTTCTCGACTTCGCGACGAGGACCAGAACGCCCAGGCCCGCCAACAGGGTGATCCACGTGGCCGGCTCGGGCACCTGCGTGATGGCGATCCACGAGGCGGCACTCATCGCTGGTGCCATCCGTGACGCGGCGGCATCCGTCGATCCGAGCAGCACGTAGTCGTTGGCCGGGATGAACAGCGTCTGCGTCTGGTCGATCGCGTCGGTGGCCGAAAGAGACCACAGCGGGTCGGCCCCACCCAGGCCCAGGCTCCACGAGAACGCGGCGCTCGACTCGCCGGGCTCGATGGGATCGGCCAGCGCGCCATGCACCGTCACCTGGTACCAGCCGGCCAGCGCGATGCCAATGTCGAAATCGGCATGGGCATTGGCCCCGCACCACAGCGAGCAGGGACTGTTGGCATTGGCGAAGGTGGAGATCCGCATGCTGTTGTCGATCGCGTCGATCGCTGCGCCGGCGGCAGACCCGGCAGGCAGCGACACGGTCTGCGCGCTGCCCGGCACGCCGGCCGGGCTGTCGTAGCCGGCCGATGCGTCCTGGCTGCGTTGCACGGTGCCGACAGTGTCGATCGAGCCTGCCTCGCCGGCGTGCGCGTTGAGCAACACCTGCCCCGCGTACGACAGCCCGTGAGCGGCCGCCAATGCAAACGCAGCCAGGGCGCGCACGGCCGGCACGCGCCCACCACGCCGGTGGCGCCGGAACGCGACGACACCCGCCACGACGATCAGGCCGAGCAGCAGCATGGCCGCGCCCGAGGCCTCAGGGACGGGGCTGATCGCGAAGCTCGTGGTCGCGGCCACCATGGACTCGAAGCGCGCCGACATCTGCAGGTCGGCCGTCATGTGCAGCAGGTAGTCGCCAAGGGGCAGAAATCGCGTGTCCGACAGCTGGTAGGGGCAGGATGGAGAAACTGATCGACGCATCCGTGGCGGCCGAGGCGCCGCTGCGAGGGTCGGTTCCCCTTTGCGCGCGCACCTGCGCGCGCCGGGGCGCGGCAAGAATCGCTCCCAAAACGGCCTGCCGCGGGCACGAGCGTTGTCGGCCCTCCCACACCCGATAAGGGTCAAGCCCCCGCAGCCCCATGACCTGCCTGGCTCGTGCGCGACGGCTCCTGTCCGTCCCCCAGGCGCTCGATCAGCAGCTGCACCAAGGCGCGCAGTCTTGGCAGCCGGCGCAGGTCGCGGTGGTACCCCAGCCACACATCGCGCCCGGGCGGTGGCGCATCCAACGCCACGCGGCGCAGCCCCGGATGGGAGTCACCCAGCAGGCAAGGCAGCACGGCGACGCCGACACCCGCCGCGCACGCCACCGCCTGCACATGCCGGCTGTTGCTGCGAAACGCGACGCGACCGCGGGGAAACCGGCTTCGCAGCCACACCGCATCGGGCATGTCGCTGAAGCCGAGATCCATGGTCACGAGCCGCGCCTCCTCGGCGGGCATTGCCACACCGCCCTTCGACGCGTACAGCGCGTAGGGCACATGCATCAGGCGCCGCTGCACGATGTCGGGCTCGTCGAACGGCACGATGCGCGCCACCAGGTCCGCCTCGCGGCGTGCAAGGCTGTAGAGCCGGGCGTCGGTGAGCAATTCCACCGTGATGCGGGGGTGCCGCTGCGTGAGCTCGGCGCACACCGGAGCCATGGCATGAAGGCCGAACCAGTCCGACGCGGACACTCGCAGCATGCCCTCCAGCTGCGCGTCGGCGCCCTCGACTTGCCTCGACAGCGACAGGGCATCCGCCTCCATGCGCTCCGCATGCGGCAGCACGGCGGCCCCTTCGTCGGTGAGAACGAAGCCTGCGGGCGTTCGCTGAAACAGCGTTTGGCCCAGCGCCGCCTCGAGCGCTTGCAGGCGACGGCCCATCGTGGGCTGGCTCTGGCGCAGCGCGCGCGCCGCTGCACTCAGCGTTCCGGCCCGCACCACGGCCAGGAAGACACGCACGTCGTCCCAGTTCATGGTGGGCATCATACAAATATGAATGACGGATGTTCCATTTCGTCGATGTTCATTCAATCTGGAATGGCCAACACTGGCGGCATCTCATCGCAACAAGGAAACGAGATGCCCGCTCTGCACACCCGCGAGATGCGCGCCGCGCTGATGCCCTCGGCCAACGCCCCCTTTGTTTTCAGCTCCTTGCCCAAGCCGAATCCGGCGGCGGGCGAGGTGCTGGTGCGCATCCACGCGAGTGGGGTCAACCCGCTCGACACCAAGATCCGGGCAGGCCAGGGCGAGCACGCCCGCCACCCGCTTCCGGCCGTTCTGGGCATGGATCTCGCCGGCACCGTGGAGGCGGTGGGTGAGGCCGTGTCAGCCTTTCATACGGGTGACGAGGTCTACGGCTTCACCGGCGGCATCGGTGGGCTGCAAGGCAGCCTGGCGGAATATGCGGCCGTGGACGCCAGGCTCATCGCGCGCAAGCCGCGCAACCTGACGATGCGCGAGGCCGCTGCCCTGCCGCTGGTGTTCATCACCGCCTGGGAAGGGCTGGTGGACCGGGCGCAGGTGCGCAGCGGCCATAAGGTGCTGGTGCACGGCGGTGCGGGTGGTGTGGGCCATGTGGCGGTACAGCTGGCACGGGCCCGCGGCGCCGAAGTGTTTGCAACCGGCACCGCCGCGCAGGCGGATTACATCCGCTCCCTTGGCGCCACGCCGATCGACTTTGCAACCACCTCCGTGGAGTCGTATGTGGCCACGTACACGGGCGGCCAGGGCTTCGATGTCGTCTTTGACACCGTGGGCGGCACCGTGCTGGATGCATCGTTCACCGCCGTGCGCCGCTATACGGGGCACGTGCTCACCTCGCTCGGCTGGGGCACGCACCAGCTCGCGCCGCTGTCGTTTCGGGGCGCCACCTACTCCGGCGTCTTCACGCTGCTACCCATCCTCACCGGCGAGTGCCGTGAGCACCACGGGCAGATCCTGGCAGAGGCCACGGCCCTTGCTGAAGCCGGCCTGCTCAAGCCGCTGCTCGACCCGGCGCGCTTTGCACTGGATGCAGTGGGCGCCGCACATGCCCTGGTGGCGGGCGGCAAGGCGCGGGGCAAGGTGGTCGTCGACGTGCTGGCCTGACGCGCGGTGGGGCCCCTATCCGCCGGTGTAGATGGGGCCCGGCGAGCTTGGCGAGCGCGGCCTGCGCTCCCGTTCACTGCTTTTTCGAATCCATCGCGACGAGGTTGCCCTCGGTCACGCACTTGCGGCCTTCGTCGGCCGACATGGCATCGACCAGCCCCCAGCCGGAGAGGATTCCCATGGAGATCCACGTCTGGAAGAACTTCTGTTCGCCCGCTGCAATGGAGAACGGCATCTTTGAATCGTGCTCCATCGTCTTGGCCACCACGGTGTGATCCCCCGGGGGAAGCTCGAGATAGACGTAGGTACTGCGGCCGATGGGCCCGACGATCTTTCCATCGACCTCGATGTCCGGCGTGATCGCCATGCCGAAGGTGCTGCTGCTGCGGCAAACGTAGATCTGGCCAACGTCACTCTTGGCCGCAAACTTCTTCAGCTCGGCGTTTCGAGCGGGGTCGGCCAAGGGAACACTGGCGCAACCGGCGAGCAGGCTGCCCACCAGGGCCGCAGCGGCCAACGGGAAAATGCGAATCCTCACGGGGTGTCGTCCTTCGTGCTGTTATCAGGAACCAACCAGGGCCCCTCGACACGGCCCACACCGGTACCGTCTCTCCATTGCCCCGGACCTTGCGCCTCCCTCACTGCCCCTGGACCCTGCTGGCCATCCGGCGAGCGAAATTGCGCGCTCGCATTGTGCGTGCGCCATCGGCCTACTCTGAGCACGGGCGCCGGCAATACTCCCCTTCGAGCGGTAACTCTTCTCACGGCAGTACGGCGTTGCGGGAACTATCGAAGAGCGGCCCGTCGATCGTCGTAGAGCTCGGTGGAGCGACCGCTTGTAAGCATCGCGACCGGCTCAAGCCGACCCTAAGCGGTCGCGTAGGTCTTTGCTAAGTGGACCTCCGCCCAGCCGCTGCCTTGCTAGCCAAGCAAACGGGCCTCGATGACAACCGCTTCGCCGCACTCTACTGGCGCAGCCAAGATCCTCTTTACTCGTGACAGTTCCGTCCGAACTGGAAGCCAGACCACGCCGTCTCCACGGGAGTACTCTGTCACCAACTTATGCCGCTTGAGCAACCTAAGAATCTCGGGCACACGCCTTCTCGCGTCTACGTCGAGCCCTCGAAATAGGGCGCCCTCGGCCCGCCCGGATAGGCTCTGCACAAACAGCTTTCGCAACGTCACGAGGAGCACCTTCTCTCCGGCCGAAAGCTGCGTCCCCCGGATGATCGCACCCGCCGTATCTGTGGACTCGAAGGCGAGAACCTCGCAGGCAGAAAAGCGCTCCGCTGGAAGATCGTCTGCAGATGCCCTGCCACTAACCTGCTCGAACAAGCAGTTGTCGAAGTTGGGCAGTCGGGTCGCATCTATCTCTGCCTCAATGAGAACGCGATCGAACAGGCAGTGCGAGAACGAAAGCTGTCGCAAGTCCACCATATCTCGGGCGAACTCGACAACTTTGCCGAGGAAGCTCATTTCGGAGACAAAGAGCGGCAAGTCAATTTCAATGTTGCCGCGAATCAGTACCGCAGCTACGTCTCCTCGCGTGCATGAGAGGTCCGAGCGAGTATTGAGGAAGGCAATTGCCTGTCGCAAGGTACCGCGGGCGTCACCCTTCTCAGAAAGCTTGCGAATCACGAGGTCCGTACCGACATCTCCGAGGGAGCGATCACAGGCGTTCATGACGTCGACCCACACGTTCTCCTTGCCAGCGTCGTACGGTAGTTCAAGGAAACGCAAGAGTTCGCGCCCATTGCAGACCTCGGCGAGCTCCTTATCAACGAAACAGCGACTCTCGTCCTCTGCCCTATAGATGCCCAGGCCTGGGAGTCGCTGAATCGCGAGCACCCCTTGCTCGTCCGGCTCGTAACCGCAAACCTCGTTGAACGCCAAGAACAAGTCACTGCGTGTTATGGGCCCTAGGCCGTCTTCCGAAGCGCGGGCCAACGTCGCCGCTCGCTCCAAGATGCGACGCAGTGTGGCGCCGTCCAAGTTGGTCTCGATTCGCTCTTCGCGCTCATAGATGCGCTCTAGCAAATAGTCCCATCCATCGACCGCGTCAGGGACAGTCGACCGCGCCGCCAGCCCCGACAGCAGGTCCCGCGATGCAAGGTAACCCAACAGTAACGGGCGTGTGGGTAGCCAGCTTGGAAGCGACGAGTCCTTGCTAGCGTCTGGAAAGTGCGAGAGGAACTTGCGCATTTGTTCCTCGTTGAACTCGTCCACGCTGAGAGTCCTGGCGCCGTTCAACCCCAGTGCGGCGCAGAGTTCCTTGTCGTCCTCGAAGTAGTGAATGCGACCGCCGACGACCACGCCCATGTCGATGCTGTCGCGGATGAGCCTTCGTATCCCTTCAAGCGATCTTGTGCGGAGGTCTCGCAGCTTCTTCCAAGCTCCTTGCACACCGAGTGAAGTGACTTCATCGAATCCATCGGCTATCAGGACCACGAAGCCACCGCGCCAAGCTCTGACAAGTGAACTGGGCGATTCGAAGCCAATACTGCGCGCATGTCGTTCCAGCAACTCAACTGGGTCGCGCTGACCGGAGTGTTCGCGAAGGTTGATGTAAACCGGAAACTTCGCAGTCGAGCCTGCGATATACCTGTCCCGAAGCCTCAAGAACAACTCGCGCAGCGTCATGCTCTTGCCAGCCCCGTACTGGCCAACCATCGCGAAGTGCTTGCCCTCAAGGACGCCGTCAACGACATCTTTCACGAATACTGTCTCGGCGCTCGTGTTGTCGGTAAGGCCGATCTCAACAAACGAGACCGAAGGTGATTTCGATCCGGTCGAAAAGTCTTGAACACTTCCGAAGGCATGGTTGCTTCGTGCAGCCAAGTAGGCACGGACATCGATCAGACTCTGTTGGAATTGGGCGAACGAGACAGCACGTACTTGGCCCTTTCCGATCTCCTGCACCTCCTTTCGTTGATCTGCTGTGGGCTCGTGCTTGGTGACAAACCACCCCACGGCAATCTTTAGCGACCCCGAGCGATTGTGATCAGCGACCGCTCGGTAGAGCTTCTTGGTATCGTCTTTAGCCTTGCCAGCCCCGCTCGATACCGTTGCCTCAACGAAATTGATCGAATCCTCGGTCTCAAAGATTCCGTCCCTCTCTCGCCCGGCAAGCATCTGGGCACCGGAGTATTGGGCGCTGGGCCACTTAGCCCGCGCCAGGCGGCGAACTTCGTCCTCAAAATCTTGGTCTGATTGCGGCTTCGCCACAGTTGCTCCCAGGTTTGATTTCATGGCTCAACGCATCTTGCCCCGTGCGTTCTTGCATTGTGTCCGACGCACTTTCGCAGGAGGACGTCTCGCCAAGGCGTCCGAGGCTACCGTATTCGCGCAGTTGAGCGTCAGCTTGGGCGCGCAATCATGCACGACTGCTCCTGGCCGTCCTGCGTCGAAACCGGATAGGCGGGCAGTTCTGGACGGCAAGCTGCAGAAGCCGTCAGACGACAGTTCTGCGGTTCAGATCAAGAGGCAGCACCGTCGCGCCGCTTTCTCGCGTGGCGCAAGTCCTTGATGGGACGCCCGGGTGACAGTGCCCTTGCCAGCAGGTCGGCTCGCGTAAAAACGGGCCGGTGCCCGGCGCTTTCCAGTGTCAGCGTCTACACCAACGAAACACGCACAGCAGTCAGGACAGTTGACGCTGGCTCGCGGACGCGTACATTGGGCTCGTTGCCAAGAAGACTCGTTCAGGGAGAGAACATGGACGACGAGTTTGTACGCAACGGCGAGCTAACCGACATCCGCAGCTTCCCGGCTTGGGCGCAAGATCTTGCGAGCCAATGCGGCGAAGCCCGTGAGCATGTCGCGGCGCATCCGCTGTTCCATCTCATGCGCGAAGCGCGGCTGGCGCCCGCCCAAACGGGCCGGTTCCTGACGGGCGTCTGGCCCGTCATCGAGCAATTCCCGCAGTACATGGCGCTCAATCTGCTGAAGGTGCAGATGGGCCGCGTGCGGGGGCACGACGAGGCGCGCCGCTACCTCATACGCAACATCCGGGTCGAGCAGAACCATGCCGACCAGTGGCTCGACTGGGCGCTCGCCTGTGGCCTGAGCAGAGGCGATCTGCTCTATGCCCATCCCCCTGCCGAGACTCAGGCGCTGTCGCACTGGTGCTGGCACAGTTGCGAACGCGATGCACTGGCCGCCGGGATGGCCGCCACGAACTATGCAATCGAGGGCGTGACCGGTGACTGGGCGCATTTCGTCTGCTCGAGCGACGACTACGAGAACAGCTTTTCGCCGCAGGTACGGGCCAAGGCGATGAAGTGGTTGCGCCTGCATGCGAAGTACGACGATACGCACCCCTGGGAAGCCCTCGAAATCATCTGCATGCTCGTGGGAACGCGGCCCAACGCGCGCTACTTCGAGCTGATCCGCGACAGGGTCTTGACCAGCTACCGCTACATGCGCATGGCGCTTGATGCGTGCCTCGATGTGCGAGAGAGCATTCCAAGCCAGCGCATCGAGCCGAGCGACACCCTTCCGGCCGAGCGAGAACGGGCATGAAGGCGGTCGCGGCCCCGGAGCCCACCCGGGGGGCGGCCCGTCAGTCATCGGGGGCGAGGCGCGGCTTGCCCGCGGGCCTGCTTGCCGCACCCCGCCGCACTTGGCCGATCGTCGCTGCCGCGGCGGCCGTCCTCGCCCTTCAGGTCGCCTTGGCCAGCGCCAGCATCCAGGCCCTTGGGGCCGTGCGTGCGTACGTCGGGGGAGAGAGCCTGTATTCCAAAGGCCGCCGGAGCGCGCAGATGGCTCTGCGCGACTACCTGTTCAGCAAGGAGGAAGCCGATTTCGAGCGGTTCTCTGCGGCACTGTCCAGGCCAATGGGGGATGGTCGGGCCCGGGAGGCGCTGGAAAGATCGCCACCTGATCTGCGCGCCGCGCGCCAAGGCTTCTTGGCCGGCGGCAATGATCCGCAGGACGTGGGCAGTCTGATCTGGCTGTTTCGCTGGTTTCACAACACCCGGTGGTTCAGCCCGGCGGTCGCCTTGTGGCGGGAGGGAGACGCCGGTGTACAGGAGCTGGCCGCACTGGGCGAACGGGCGCACGACGCCATTCGCGCCGGCGCAACCGAGCAGGCCATCGCGCAGTTGCACAGCAGCGCCAGGACCATCGACACCCGGCTGACCCCGCTCGAGGCTGAATTTTCTTTCCGCCTGGGAGAGGCCTCGAGGCAGGTTGGATTCGTGCTGCTGGCTCTGAATCTGGGCGCAGCGGCCGTGCTCGGGGGAATCCTGATCGCGTTCACGCGTCAGCGCCTCAGGGAGCGTGCCGCAGCGGAGCGCGAGATTGCGCGGCTGCTGGACACGGTCGGGGACGCAGTGATCTGCGTGGACACGCAGCGGAGGATCGTGCTGTTCAATCGCGCTGCGGAGGCGATCTTCCGCAGTCCCGCACGAGAAAGACTGGGAACCGAGGTCGCGGCACTGGCGGCTGCGCAGGAGCATTCGCGCCTTGAAACGTTGATCGATGAGGCGGCTCCCGCCGACAGTGGGGAAGACCTGGTGCTGCGCGTCCATGACTTGCGCGCTCAGCGCGCTGATGGCACGAGCTTTCCGGCGGAAGTGTCGACGTCGGCGGTGCGCACGCGCATCGGCCCGGTCACCACCATCGTGCTGCGCGACGTCAGCGACCAGGAACGCGCCCGTGCGGAACGAGAAGCACGCCTGGCGCTCGAGGCCGCCAACCAGGCGAAGTCGGGGTTTCTTTCGAGCATGAGCCACGAATTGCGTACGCCGCTGAATGCGGTCATCGGATTTGCCCGACTCATGGCGATGGACGAGACCTCACCGTTGCGCGAGGAGGACCGAAGGAGGATAGAGCACATCGAGCACGCCGGCAGCCACCTGTTGGCGCTTGTCAACGATGTCCTGGACCTCTCGCGGATCGAGGCGGGGCAGATGACCGTGTCACTTGAACCGGTCGACGCAGCCGCGGTGGCTGAGCGTGTCCTGATCATGACGGCGCAGGCCGCGATGGAAGCGCGGGTTCGTCTCTCGCCGCTCGCCACGACCGATGACCCTCAGAACGCCGCAGGCAACGCCGTCGATCGAGCGCCACCGCGCTTCGTGCTGGCGGACCGCGTGCGGTTGCAGCAGGTGCTCATCAACCTTGTCAGCAACGCCGTCAAGTACACCCCTGCCGGCGGGCAGGTCGATCTGACGCTGCGCTCGCGAGAGGATTGCGTTGACATCATCGTTTCGGACACGGGCAAGGGCATGACGCCGGAGCAGCTGGCTCATTTGTTCGAACCCTTCAATCGTCTTGGCGCGGAGCGATCGAAGGTGGAGGGGACAGGCATCGGTCTTGTGCTGACGCGGCAATTCGTAGCCCTGATGAACGGCCGCCTCGGCGTCGACAGCGCGCCCGGCCTGGGCACCCGCGTGACCGTCAGCTTGTGTGCCGCAGCGGCACCCGTGGTCGCGTCGCCGCCGGAATCGTTTGAAGAAGTGTCCATTTCACGGCACTTCAAACCTCTGGAGGTGATCTACGTGGAAGACAACGAGGTCAATGTCGAACTGATGCGTCAGATTCTGGCGTTGCGGTGCCGCGTCACGCTACGAGTCGCGACGACGGGCGCGGAGGCTCTCGCGCTGGCTGGCGCGCAGCCGCCAGGCTTGATGCTCGTCGACATGCATCTGGGTGACATGACCGGCATGGAGTTGGCGGCGCGTTTGCGCGCCAGCGACGCCACAGCGTCCATCCCGCTTGTTGCGGTCTCCGCCGATGCGCTCCCCGATCAGATCGAGCACGCACTGGGCGAGGGCTTCGACGACTACATCACCAAGCCGGTCGCGCCCGCGCAACTTGTCCAAGTGATCTCCAAGCATCAGGCGCGATCGCACTTCGCCCCTTAGGCCCAGATTGCAGCAGTCACTCGCGCCAGCGATCGTCAAGCTGGAGGACCGCTCCGTGCGAGGTAGCCTGAGCACGGCTGCCGGCGGTGACGGTCGGCAATCGCTGCATTGCGACACCAAGGTAACGCCGCTCATCGCACTGCCCGTCGCAACAATTCCCCGCACCACCTCACACCATTTCCCCAGCGGCCGGCACCTCTCGAGCAGCGTGTGAACAATGGCCTCATCGAGCGGCGCACCTCGCGCCGCCCCTCTTCTCGTCTCTCCAACGCTGCAGTCCCAGGAGAAGCCCGCCGTGCATCGCTCCCCGCTCCTGCTCCTACTCGCGGCCGCCCCCGCCCTCGCTCAAATCAACGCCGGCTCGCTCGCCGCCTCGCCCAACCCGCCCTTCACGCTCACCAAGGTCACCGAGTTCAACCTCCCTTGGCGCCTGGCCTTTCTGCCCGATGGCCGCATGCTGGTCACCGAGAAGCCGGGCCGGCTGTTCCTCGCCACGCCCGACGGGCGCAAGACGCCGGTGGCGGGCGTGCCGCCGGTGCAGTTCGGCGGGCAGAACGGTTTGCTGGGCGTCTATCTCGCGCCGGCTTATGCGAGCGATCACGCGGTCTACCTCACCTATTCCGAGCCGGGCGACGACGCCGGCACGTCGAGCCTGGCGCTTGCCCGCGCCACCCTGCGCATCGAGGAGCACGCGGCCTCGCTCGATGGGCTCAAGGTCGTGTGGCGCGACCCCATCAAGGGCAAGGGCGGTCAGGTGGGCGGCGCGGTCGCGTTCTCACCCGACGGCAAGCTGCTGTACCTCACCGCCGGTGACCGGCAGCGCTTCACGCCAGCGCAGGATCCCAACCAGCCGGCCGGCAAGATCCTGCGGCTCACGCTGGACGGCAAGCCCGCGCCGGGCAACCCGGGCGCCGGCCGCACCGGCGCACGCTCGGTGGAGGTGATCGATCCGCCGCGCAACACCGAGGCCGCCAAGACAGCGCGGGTGGTGCGCACCTACCGGTTCCCCGGCCCCAACCTCACGCCCGCGCAAACCTGGAGCTCGGGCCATCGCACGCCCTACGGCCTGGCCTTCGCACCCGATGGGCTGTTGTGGGAGATCGAGCACGGGCCGCGCGGCGGCGACGAGCTCAACCTGATCGAGCCGGGCAAGAACTACGGCTGGCCGCTGGTGTCCTACGCCACCAACTACGACGGCACGCCCATCCCCAGCCCCGACACGCGCCCTGACCTCACCCCGCCGGTGATCTACTGGACGCCGGTGATCGCGCCGGGGAACCTGATGTTCTACAGCGGCGCGCTGTTCCCGCAGTGGAAGGGCTGCGCGTTCGCCGGTGGGTTGGCCACGGAGTCGCTGAACCGCATCGTGGTGCAAGGCCGCAGCGCCAAGCCGGCCGAGCGCTGGGCCGTGGGGTTCCGCGTGCGGGATGTGGAGCAAGGGCCGGATGGCGCGCTGTGGCTGCTGGAGGATGCGGCGCCGGGTGGGCTGTACCGGCTCACGCCGCGGCGCTGACCGGCCCGGCTTCATCACGCAGGCATGGACAATCGGCGCTCCATATCGCCCATCGGGAGTGCTGTCGCGTGTCGCACGATGTGGGTCTCATTGCGACCCTGGCTGCCGGCTTCGGCCTGGCCTTGTTTCTCGGCTTCATCGCCGCCCGGCTGAAGCTGCCTGCGCTGGTGGGCTACCTCGTCGCCGGCATTCTTCTGGGGCCCTCGACACCCGGCTTCGTGGCGGACACCACGGTGGCACCGGAGCTGGCGGAAGTGGGCGTGATCCTGCTGATGTTCGGGGTCGGACTGCACTTCTCGGTCGACGATCTGCTGGCTGTCAGAAAGGTTGCCGTGCCCGGGGCACTGGCTCGCACCGCGGTGGTCACCGCCGTCGGAGCCGCGATCGCATCGTGGTGGGGCTGGTCGTTCGGGGCCGGCCTGGTGTTCGGCATTTGCCTTTCGGTGGCAAGCACCGTGGTGGCACTGAAGGCGCTGGAATCCGAAGGGGAAATGGACACGGCCAACGGCCGCATCACCATCGGCTGGCTGGTGGTCGAGGACCTCGCGATGGTGCTGGTGCTGGTGCTGGTGCCGGCCCTGGCGCCGCAACTTCGCGGCGCGGCAGAGCCGGCGGCCCCCGGCAGCGCGTTGTGGGCGATCCTCAAGACCCTGGCGCAGGTAGGCGGCTTCGTCGCCTTCATGCTGGTTGTCGGGCGGCGCCTGTTCCCCTGGCTGCTGTGGCAGGTGACCAAGACCGGCTCGCGGGAGCTGTTCACGCTGTGCGTCGTGGCCGCGGCGGTGGGCATCGCCTACGGATCGGCGCAGTTGTTCGGCGTGTCGTTCGCGCTGGGCGCCTTCTTTGCCGGCATGGTGATGCGCGAGTCGGAGTTCAGCGCGCGCGCGGCCGAACAGACCCTGCCGCTGCAGGACGCGTTCGCAGTGCTGTTCTTCGTGTCCGTGGGCATGCTGTTCGATCCGCGGGTGCTGGTGGACGAGCCCTTGCGCGTGCTGGCCGTGGTGGGCGTGGTGATGCTGGGCAAGTCGGCCGTTGCAGTGGGCCTGGTGCTGGCGGTGCGCCACCCGGTTCGCACGGCGCTGGTGGTGTCCGCGGCGTTGGGTCAGGTCGGCGAGTTCTCGTTCATCCTGGCCGGGCTTGGCGTGGCGCTCGGTGTGCTTCCCAAGGAGGGCCAGGATCTCGTCCTGGCGGGCGCGCTGATCTCCATCGCGACCAATCCGCTGCTGTTCAAGCTGGTGCCGCCCTTGCAGCGCGGGCTTCTTCGCTTTTCACGGCTGGCCACGCTGGAGACGGCCGCCAACCCGCTGGCCGAACTGCCGATGACCACCGATGCAAAGTACCTGTCCAACCACGTGGTGCTGGTGGGATGGGGGCGCGTCGGCAAGCACATTGCCGACACATTGACCCACGCGCACGTGCCCTTCGTGGTTGCGGAGACCAACCGCGAGTTCGTGGAGACCTTGCGGGGGCGGGGCATGCCCGCGGTGTGGGGCGACGCCACGGAGCCGGAGGTGCTGATCCAGACCCACATCCGTGATGCACGCGCGCTGGTGATCGCGATGCCCGAGACCGTGCACGTGCGCAAGATGGTGGAGGTGGCGCGCACGCTGAACCCGGGCGTGCAGGTGGTGGTGCGCAGCCACAACGTGGAAGAGGCGGCGCTGCTGGAAAAGGACGGCGCCGGCACCGTGTTCGTCGGGGAGCGCGAACTCGCGCGCTCCATGTCGACCTTTGTGCTGGATGTCGTCGGCAGGGTGAGGCCCGTGTCGAGGTGATCGACAAGCTGGCGTGGCTCAAAGCGCTCGTCGAACCATCATCTCCTTGATCTTGCCGATCGCCCGGGCCGGGTTCAGGCCTTTGGGGCAGACGTCTGCGCAGTTCAATATGTCTCGACAGCGAAACAGGCGGTATGGGTCTTCGAGGTTGTCGAGTCGCTCGCCCGTCGCGTCATCACGACTGTCGACGAGGAAGCGGTAGGCCTGCAACAAGCCGGCCGGGCCGACGTACTTGTCGGGGTTCCACCAGTAACTCGGGCAGGCCGATGAACAGCAAGCGCACAGAATGCACTCGTAGAGGCCGTTCAGCTCATCGCGCTCCTCGGGCGACTGTGGTCGCTCCCTCGCGGGTGGAGGATCGCCATTGATCAGGTAGGGCTTGATCGAGTGGTACTGCTTGAAGAACGGGGTCATGTCGACGATCAGGTCGCGGACGACGGGTAGGCCAGGCAGCGGCTTCAGTACCACGGAGCTCGGCAGCGAACGCATGTTCGTCACGCACGCCAGTCCGTTCTTGCCATTGATGTTCATCGCGTCCGATCCGCAAACGCCCTCGCGGCAGGAGCGGCGGAAACTCAAGGTCGGATCGATGGCCTTGAGCTTCAGCAACGCATCGAGCAGCATGCGATCGCTGTCGCCGACCTCGAACTCGAGGCTCTGCATGCGCGGCTTGGTGTCGCGGTCGGGGTCGTAGCGGTAGATGTGGAAGGTGTGCAGCATCGCTTGGTCCTCCAGCGCCCGAGACTCGCATGCAATGCGCGTTCCGTCAGCCGAATCGACCTCGGGTCGAGGTGGTCTCTTCCTGCGCTGCAGTTCGGGGGGCAGGACGGTCTGCCGGGCGCCGAGGACTTCAGGCCTTGCTGAACACCAGCGTCGCGTTGGTGCCGCCGAAGGCGAAGGAGTTGCTCAGTGCGTGGCGCAGGGCCGGCATGCGGATGCCGGTGCCCAGCACATGGCCCAGGCCCTCGCACGCCGGGTCCAGCTGCGTCACGCCCCGGGTCGGCGGGACCTCGCCTCGCTGCAGCGCCAGCACCGTCCACACTGCTTCGAGCGCGCCCGCGCCACCGAGCAGGTGACCGTGCGCCGCCTTCGTCGAGCTCAGACGCAGCGCGGGGGCGCCATCACCCCACACCTGGCGCAGCGCTTCGCACTCCACCGGGTCGCCGGCGAGCGTGGCCGTGCCATGGGCATTGCAGTAGCCGACGTCCATGGGATCGAGCCCGGCGCAGCGCAGCGCGGCGCGCAGGGCCGAGACCTGACCGCGCACCTCCGGGTTCGTCAGGTGCGTGGCGTCGCAGCGCACCGCCGTGCCGCTGAGCCAGGCGCGTGGCGTGCGGCCCGCGTGCGCCAGATCGTGCTCGCGCTGCAGCACGAAGAAGGCCGCGCCCTCGCCCAGCACCAGGCCCGCGCGGTCGGCCGAGAACGGCCGGCAGCTGCGCGCGGGCTCCGCTTCGTCGGGCGGAGCCAGCGTGCGCAGCGCTTGCCAGGCAGCGACGGTGCCGCGTGCCAGCACGGCCTCCACGCCGCCGGCGATCGCGATGTCGACCTCACCGCGGCGCAGCGCATGGGCGGCTTCGGCGATGGCCACCGCGCTCGACGCGCAAGCCACCGCGTAGGTGATCGAGGGCCCACGGGTGCCGCAATGCAGCGCGATGACCGCGGCCGCGCCGTTGACCATGCCGGCGGGCACCGTGAGCGGCGGCACGCGGCGGCTGCCGTGCAGCGCGGCGTAGCCGGCGTCCATGGTGGCCGCGCCGCCCATGCCGGTGCCGACATACAGGCCGACCCGCTCGGCGACGTGCCAGGCCGCCATGCCGGCATCGGCCAGCGCGTGGCGGGCGGCCTGCAGGCCCATCTGGCTCACGCGCTCGGTGCCGACTTGCTGCAGCTTGGGCAGAACACTGCTCACGTCGGTCTTCACCTGCGCAGCCGCGATGTCGGGCAGCCCTTCGAACGACACGCGCTCCACCGCAGCGTGGCCGTCCATCAAGCGCGACCAGGCTTCGTCAGGGCGGTCGCCCAAGGGGCTCACCAGGCCAAGGCCCGCGACGCCTACCCTCGCGGCAGCCTCTGCGGCGCCGGGTCTCACTGCGCCTTCTCGGCCAGCAGACCGTCGAGCACCTGCGCCAACCCGCGCAGCGTGGTCACCGTGGTGGCGGCCGAGTCGGGCACCTCCACGTGGAAGTGGTCGTCGATCGCGAACATCAGCTCGGCCACGGTGAGCGAATCGAGGTTGTAGTCGGCGAACGGGGCATCGGGGTCGATGGTCTTCGGATCGACGTCGAATTGCTCGTGGATCAGTTGCTTCAGATGGTCGATGGTGTCCATGGTTCGACGCGGGTGGCGGCCGCAGAGCGGCCGGAGGCCTGGGAATCCGGCAGCGCGCGCCGGGGCGACGCCAGGCTGCCGGCAAGGAAATCCGCGACGCTGTGAGCCACCTGCTGGCGGTCGTTGTCGGCGGTGATCATGTGGTAGCTGTCGTTCAGCACCTCGAAGCGAAGGCGCTCGGGCGCGACGCGCTCGGCCCCGCGCTCGACGCTGCGCAGGCTGCAGATCTCGTCTTCACGCGCGTGCAGCATCAGCACCGGCAGTGTCTGGTGCGGCAGGCAGGCGAGTGCATGGCGCGACAGGCGCTCGCTCTCGCGAACCACCTGCAGCGACACCTGCGCGGGCCCCGCCAGCGTGGTGGCCTCGGCGTCCATTTGCTGGCGTACCCATCGGCGCATGCGCTCGTTCTTCAGGCCGTAGGGCGGGCGCTCCTTCATCGCGAAGCGGCGGGACAGGCCGAGCGCATAGGCCAGGTAGCGCAGGCGATACCACCAAGGCAGCCCCCAGCCGTCGTAGGCGAACAGCGGCGACAGCAGCGCCAGCCCGCCCAGGCTCGGATGCGGCCGCGCGGCCGCCACGGCCACGGCCAGCATCGCCCCGGTGCACAAGCCGCCCAGGATGAACGGCTGTGGCGACGCGCCCAGCTCGGCCTCCACCGCGTCGGTGGCGCTGCGCACCCAGTCGCGCCAGCGCACCGGGTCGGCCAGCGTGCCGTGGCTGTAGCCCGGCACCTGCGGCGTGATCAGCGACACCCCGAGCCGGCGCAGCGGGTGCGCCAGCAACGCAAACTCCTTCGGCGTGCTGGCCAGCCCGTGGAACAGCACGAGGCGGTGCGCGCTGGGCGGCTGCGAGGATGAATCGGTCATCGGCGCTTCGGTTGGAGCTTCAGGCTGTGGCGATGGCCGGCAGCACGCCGCTGGCCGCCAGCGTGGCCGCGGCGCAGGCGGCGGTGAGCAGGCTGGATGCCGCGACGCGCAGCCGCCCCGACATGACGGCGCCGACCGACCACAAGCCCCCCGCCACGCAGAGCGCGGCGACGGCGCTGCGCACGGCGCCCAGGTCGTCGGCGCGCCAGAGGAACGCAGCGCAGGCGCACAGCACGGCCAGGAAGCCCAGGCTCGCCACCACCCGCTGCGCGGGGCCCATCGGCGGGTTGAACAGCGGACGCGCCGTGCCGCAGTCCCGGCTGGCCGGTGCCCCCGGCGGCAGCCAGCCGGGCGGCTTCACGAGCACGCGCAGCTTGTCGCGCCACTTCGGCGTGGCGCACAGGCGTTGCCACAGGCCGTGATAGCCCTGCATCACCGCCCACAGCGGGTCCCAGCTGTTCAGCGGGGCGCGCGTGCCGTACACGCAGGGTTCGGTCTCGGCGCGGAAGCTGCCGAACCAGCGGTCCCAGAGCACCAGCACGGCCCCGTAGTTCTTGTCGAGATAGCCGTCGTTGATGGCATGGTGCACGCGGTGGTTCGAGGGCGACGAGAACACGCGGTCGAACCAGCCCATCGAGCCGACGTGCTCGGTGTGGATCCAGAACTGGTACAGCAGCACGGCGAGCCCCGCGACCGCGTACAGCTGCGGCGGCACACCCGCCACTGCCATCGGCAGGTAGAACACCCAGCCCAGCAGCGCGTACAGCGGCTCCTGCCGCAGCGCGGTCGACAGGTTCATGCACTGGCTCTGGTGGTGCACCACGTGCGCGGCCCAGAAGACAGCGCTCTCGTGGCTCACCCGGTGCAGCCAGTAGTCGCAGAAGTCGAACAGCAGCAGCGCGATCACCCAGCCCGGCCAGTGCGACCACAGGGGCGCGCCGCGCAGCAGCGCCACGTGCGGGTACGCCGCGGCATACAGGCCCACCTGGAACAGCTGCGTGCACACCGCCACCGCCTGGCTCAACAGGCCCTGGCTCAGGCTCGCGATGGCGTCGTTGAGCCGGTAGGTGTTGCGGCCACGCGCCAGGCCGTAGCCGAACTCCAGCGCGACGCACAGTGCGAACACAGGCAAGGCGAAGACGATGAGTTCGTGCACCCTGCGCTCCTACAGCTCGCGCCACAGCGTGAGCGTGGCGATGGACGAGGAGCGCCGCTGTGCCACCGGCGAGCGCGCGGCCTCGCCCAGCAGGCGCGACAGCACCCATTGGCCGTCCAGGCGCCAGTGCGCGCCGAAGCGGTGCTCGCCACTGAAGGTGAGCGCGGCGTCCTGCCAGCCCCCGCCCACTGCCCACACCGGCAGCCCGCTCGCCGCCGACTCCTGCGCAGAGACGCCGAAGTAGCCTTGCCGGTACGCGCGGTCGGCCCAGGTGCCGGACAGGCCGAGGCCCAGCAGGACGTCGCCCAAGGGCAGGCCCGAGGTGGCGCCGAGCTCCAGCTGGTCGCCGTGGCGGCCGTTGCCGGCGCCGTGCAGCACGCCGGCCTGGAGCAGCAACGCTCGGAGGGCCTGCCAGTTGGCATAAGCCTCGAGCTGCACGCGGTCGCCGATGGGGCGCAGGCCCGCTGGCGCGTCGGATGCCTTGCGCCCGAACTGCGGCCACAGGCGCAGGCCGGTCTGCACGCCGGCGCCGGGCGCGACGTTCCAGCCCACGCCGCTGTCGGTGGAAGCAAAGAAGCCGGCACTTGTATAGACATCCACGCCGGGCAACATCCGCTGCTCGGCCGAGCGTGCGCCGGGATAGCGCGGCTGCGACCACAGCGACGGGCCCACGGCCACGGTGGTGGACGGCGGCGGCGCGTCGATCAGCAGCAGGTTGCCGGCGGCTTGCGCCGGCCCTGCCGCAGCTGCGGCGAGACCGGCCAGCCAGCGGATGCGGGACAGGGGCTTCACGGGGAAGGCGCGCGAGCGATGGAGATCGCCACCAGGGCAGTCGCAAATTGGGGAACAGACGGCGAGGCTAGGCCGGCAAGCTTGCAAGCACCTATCAGTGCCGTCGCGAGCCTCTGGATTGGGCGGCGATGACGTGCCGGCGGTGTACGCTGGTGGCGCTCCACATTCCCGGAGCCGACCTTCCTTTGTCCGCATGCGCCTGCTGCTCGTAGAAGACGACGTCGTGATCGCACACGAGCTCCAGTTGCGCTGGCTGGCGCGGGGCTGGGCCGTGCAGCACTGCGCCACGCTGGCCGAAGCGGAACTCGCCTCGCACGTCCCGGGCCACGACCTGCTGGTGCTCGACCTCGGCCTTCCCGACGGTGACGGGCTGGTCTGGCTGCAGCAGCTGCGTCGCCGCGACCCCACCATCCCGGTGCTCGTGCTGACCGCGCGCGACAGCGTGGGCGACCGCGTGCAGGGCTTGCACATCGGCGCCGACGACTACCTGGTCAAGCCCTTTGCCGCCGAGGAGCTGGACGCGCGCGTGGCCGCGCTCGCGCGCCGCCTGCACCGCGACCAGGGTGCGCCGCTGCGCCTGGGCCGCCTGAGCTGGCTGGCCAGCGCAGGCCAGGCACTGCTCGACGGCCAGCCGCTGGACCTGTCGCCGCGCGAGTTCGAGGTGCTGGGGCTGCTGATGCGCCGCGCGCCGCGCCTGGTGCCCAAGCGAGCCTTGATCGACGCGCTGGCCGAGCGCAACCTCGACGTGGGCGACAGCGTGGCCGAGGTCTACGTGTCGCGACTGCGGCGCAAGCTGCAGGGTTCGGGCGTGGAGATCCGCACGCTGCGCGGCTTCGGCTACCTGATGGCGCTCGAGGGCCGGGCCGGATGAAGCGCCCCGCGGCGCGCCGCCCGCGCAACGAATGGCTGGCGCGCGACCTCTCGCTGCGCCTGATGGGGCCGCTGCTGGTGATCGTCGTGGCGACCAGCGCGCTCGGCGCCTGGGGCGCGCAGCGCCTGACCGACCGCGTGTTCGACCGCTGGCTGCTGGACGCGGCGCAGGCGCTGGCCTCGCTGGTGCGCTTCGAGCAGGGACAGGCCCGCGCCGAGCTGTCGGGCGATGCGCAGAAGGTGCTGCAGTACGACGACATCGACCGCACGTGGTTCGAAGTGGCGCAGCAGGGCAAGGTGCTGGCCGGCGGCGCCGGGCTGCCGGAACAAGGGCGGCGCGTCACGCACTACCCGCGCGGAGACGCCTTCGACAGCGAGATCGGCGGCACGCGGGTGCGCGTGGCGCGGGTCGACGTGGCCGACGGCAGTGGCGCGCGCGCCGTGGTGCTGGTGGCCGAGACCACCCACAAGCGCGATGGTGCGCGCTGGGAGGTGCTGGCCACGCTGTGGCCGCTGGCGCTGCTGGTGCTGTCCACCATGGGGGCGATCGTCTTCGCAGTGCGCCGCACCACGCGCTCGGTGGAGGCGATCGCGGCGCGCTGGAACCGGCATTCCCACGAGTCCCTCGCGCCGGTGCCACCGGAAGAAGTGCCACGCGAGCTGCGGCCCTTTGCCACCGCGCTGAACGACCTGCTGGACCGCATCCGCGCGATGCTGGCGCGCGAGCGGCAGTTCGCCGCCACGGTGGCGCACCAGGTGCGCACGCCGCTGGCCGGGCTGGAGCTGGGGCTGGCGCGCGCCGCCGAGGCCGAGGATCTGCAGGCGGTGCGCCGGGTGCTGTCGGAGCTCACCCAGTCCACGCAGCGCGCCGCGCGGCTCACGCAGCAGTTGCTCTCGCTCGGCCGCCTCGACTCGAAGCTGCCCGACCACCTCGACCTGCAGCGCATCGACCTCGTCGTGCTGGCGCAGGACGTGGGCGCGGTGCACGCCGACCAGGCGCTGGCCAAGGGCATCGAGCTGGAACTGGCCGCACCGGCGCGGCCGGTGCTGGTGCGCGCGCAGCCGGACCTGGTGGCCGAGGCCCTGAGCAACCTGATCGACAACGCCGTGCGCTACACGCCGGCGGGCGGCCGCGTGCTGGTCGAGTTCGAGATATCGCCGCCGACGGTGCGCATCTCCGACTCGGGCCCCGGCATCCCGGAGGAAGCGCGCGAGCGCGTGTTCGAGCGTTTCGTGCGCGGCAGCCCAGGCACTGGCGAGGGCAGCGGCCTGGGCCTGTCCATCGTGCGCGACATCGCCACCTTGCACGGTGCCACCGTCACCTTGCAGGACAGCGCCTGGGGCGGCACGCAGGCCGTGCTCGCCTTCCCCGAGCCCTGAATTGCCGTTTCGCGGCGCGGCGGCCGCGGCACGTCGCCCAGCCGCGGGATTCGCCGGTTCCACCGCTGGGTTTCGATCGTGTTCACGCTCACGGTCGCGGCCAACTTCGCCGCCATGGCGCGCGGCACGCCGCCGCCGTGGATCACTTACGCGCCGCTGTTGCCGCTGGCGCTGCTGCTGCTGACGGGGCTCTACCTGTTCGCGCTGCCCTACCTCGGCCGGCGCAACGCCGCTACTGCGCCTGCGCGTCCGCGCCATGCTCCGACAACTGCGCCCCAAACCAGCGGTGGACCGCGGTGATCAGCCCGATGTCGGTGCTCTGAAACACGATCTCCGCGCCGTTGGGCAAGGGGCGATACGTGACGCGCACGCGCGAGGCACCGGCCTGCAGCGCCTGCAGGCCCGGCATGTCGGCGCCGTGCAGGTGCGCCGGGTCGGTGAAATCGCCCTTCTGGAACGCGGCGGCCTCCATCATCAAGTGGTGCTGGATCAGCTTCACCTGCGCGGGGTCGGGTGAATCGCCACGCGTCACCACCTGCTGCACGCCGCCGTCCTCCGTCATGCGGAAGATGTGCAGCGTGCGCGCGAGGTCGAACGGCATCACGTTGTGGCCGTGCTCATGCACGTGCTGCTGCACGGTCTGGGCCGCGCCCATCAATGAGCACGACATCAGGATGGCGGCGATCAGCGGGCGCATGGGATGTGCAGGCATGACGAGGGCTCCGGGTGAGGTTGCGCGAGCATAGGCGAACGCCGCCCGACCACCGCCGCGCGGCCGCACATCATGCCGCGGCCGGTCGCGCGGCGCCCAGGTAGGTGTCGATCACCCGGGCATCCGCGGCCAGCTCATCGGCCGGGCCTTGCAGCACGATGTCGCCGGTCTCCAGCACGTACGCATAGTCGGCCACCTGCAGCGCGGCGCGCGCGTTCTGCTCCACCAACAGGATGCCCACGCCGGTGCTGCGCAGGCGCTCGATGATCGAGAAGATCTCGCGCACCACCAGCGGCGCCAGCCCGAGGCTGGGTTCGTCGAGCATCAGCAGTTGCGGGCGGCCCATCAGCGCGCGGCCGATCGCCAGCATCTGCCGCTCGCCGCCCGACAGCGTGCCCGCGGCCTGCGTGCGCCGCTCCAGCAGTCGCGGAAACAGCGCATACACCTCGTCGAGCGTGCTGCGCCAGTTGGCGATGCCCAGGCGCTTGGGGCGCCAGCCGCCGAGCACCAGGTTGTCCTGCACGCTCATGCTGCCGAACAGCTCGCGCTTCTCGGGCACCAGCGCCAGGCCGCGCAGCGCGCGCTCCTCGGTGCTCAGCGCCAACAGCGGCCCGCCCTGAAAGTGCAATGCACCGCGCGCCGGCAGCAGGCCCATCAGCGCATTGAGCAGCGTGGACTTGCCTGCGCCGTTGGGGCCGATCACGGTGACCACGCCGCCTTGCGGCACGCGCAGCGCCAGGCCGCGCAGCACCTCGGCGCGCCCGTAGCCGGCGTGCAGGTCATGCACGTGCAGCAAGTCGGTCATGCGGCCTGCGCCTCGGCGGTGGCCAGGTCTTCGCCCAGGTAGGCGGCACGCACGGCGGGGCTGGCGCGCACGGCCGCGGGCACGTCCTCGATCAGCTTGGTACCGAACTCCATCACCACGATGCGGTCGGTCAGGTTCATCACGAAATCCATGTCGTGCTCCACCAGCAGCAAGGTCATGCCCTCGGCCTTGAGCTGGCGCAGCACCTCGGCCAGCGCCTGCTTCTCCTGGTGGCGCAGGCCGGCGGCCGGCTCGTCGAGCAGCAGCAGCGCGGGGTCGCTGGCCAGTGCGCGCGCGATCTCCACTAGGCGCTGCGGGCCGAGCGCCAAGTTGCCGGCCGGCTCGTGCAGCTGCGCGCCCAGGCCGATGCGGCGCAGCTGGCGCTCTGCCTCGTGCAGCACGCGCCGCTCTTCGGCGCGGTCGCGGCGCAGCAGCGCGGCCAGGGTGCCGCTGTGCGAGCGCAGGTAGGCGCCCAGCGCCACGTTCTCCAGCACGCTCATGTCGGGCACCAGCTTCACGTGTTGGAAGGTGCGGCTCAAGCCGCGCCGCGCCACCTCGCGCGAGGGCAGGCCCTGCACCGGCTGGCCGCGCAGCAGCACCTGCCCGTCGGTCAGCGGCAGCACGCCCGACACCAGGTTGAACACGGTCGATTTGCCGGCGCCGTTGGGGCCGATCAGCCCCACGATCTCGCCGGTGCGGATCGAAAAGCTCAGGCCGTTCACCGCCACCAGCCCGCCAAAGCGCTTGCGCAGGCCGCGCACCTCCAGCAGCGGGCTGCCGGGCGCCGGCTTGTCACGCTCGGGCAGCGGCGGCGCCTCCTCCCAGTCGCGCACGCGCGCACGCTGGGGCCACAGCCGCGCGAGCAGCGGCCACAAGCCCTGCGGCGAGAACTTGAGCACCGCCACCAGCACCACACCGAACACGATGAGCTCGTAGTTGCCGCTGGTGCCCAGCAGCCGCGGCAGCCACACCTGCAGCTGGTCTTCCACCACTTTCACGATGCCGGCACCCACGAAGGCGCCCCACACGCTGCCCACGCCGCCCACCACCGCCATGAAGAGGTATTCGATGCCCATGCGAATGCCGAAGGGCGAGGGGTTGACCGTGCGCTGCAGGTGCGCAAACAGCCAGCCCGACCACGAGGCCAGCAGCGCCGCGATCACGAACATCACCACCTTGTGGCGAAAGGTGGAGGCGCCCATGGCCTCCGGCATCGTGATGCCGCCACCGCGCGTGCCGTTGAGTGCACGCATCACGCGGCCCGGGCGCGAATCGAGCAGCCAGCGCAGGCCCACGGCGGCAGCCAGCGCGGAGGCCCAGATCAGCCAGTACATGTGGCGGCCGTGGCGAAAGTCGATGCCGCCCAGCGCCAGCGGCGGCACGCCGAGCAGGCCGTCGTACTTGCCCAGCGCATCCACGTTACCCATCGTGTAGTACAGCGCCAGGCACCAGGCGATGGTGGCCAGCGGCAGGTAGTGGCCCGACATGCGCAGCGTGATCACGCCCAGCACCAGCGCCGCACCGGCGGTGAGCAGCAGGCCCAGCGGCAAGCCCGCCCACGGCGACCAGCCCAGCTGCGTGCTCGCATAGGCGCTGGCATAGGCGCCGATGCCCACGAAGGCCGCCTGCCCGAACGAGGTGAGCCCGCCCACGCCGGTCAGCAGCACGAGCCCCAGCGACACCAGCGCATACAGCCCGATGTAGTTGAGCTGCGTGATCCAGAAGTCGGGCACCGGCAGCAGCGGGACGGCCGCGATCACCAGCGCGAACAGCGCGATCGCCGGGATGCGCCGCATCAATGTTCCTCCACGTGACGGTCCACGAACGAGCGCCACAGCAGCACCGGCAGGATCGCGGTGAACACGATCACCTCCTTGAACGCGCTGGCCCAGAACGAGCCGAACGACTCCAGCACGCCCACCAGCAGCGCACCCGACAGTGCGGCAGGAAAGCTGGCCAGCCCCGCGAACACCGCGGCCACGAAGCCCTTGAGCCCGATCAGGAAGCCCGAGTCGTAGAAGACGGTGGTGGTGGGCCCGATCAGCAGGCCCGACAGCGCGCCGATGAAGGCGGCCAGCGTGAAGCTCAGCCGCCCGGCACCATCGGCCGAAATGCCGAGCAGGCGCGCGCCGGTGCGGTTGACCGCGGTGGCCTTCAGCGCCTTGCCCTGCAGGCTGCGGTCGAAGAACAGGAACAGCGCGACGATGGCGCCCACGGCCGCCAGCATGATCACCAGCGCCTGGCCCGCCAGGCCCACCGGCCCGAGGTTGAAGCGCGCCTCCCAGAACGCCGGCGTGCGATAGCCCTCGGCACCGAAGAACAGCAGGCCCAGCCCGGTGAGCGCGAAGTGCACGCCGACCGACACGATCAGCAGCACCAGCACGCTGGCGTCGGCCAGCGAGCGATACGCCAGCCGGTACACCAGCGGCCCGAGCGCGGTGACGAGCGCCAGCGTCAGCAGCACCTGCACCAGCAGCGGCGCCTTCAGCGGTGCGAGCCACGCGGTGAGCAGCGCCGCGGCCAGCGGCAGCGCGAGCGTGCGCAGCACGCGCAGCGCCACCACATGCGGCTTGTGACGCGAGCGCCAGCCGGCCCCCACATCCGCCAGCGCGGCGGCCGCCGCCAGCGCCAGCAGCAGCCACACCGTGCCCGGCACCTGCCCCTGCTGCAGAAAGCCCAGCGTGAGCGCCGCGAAGGCCACGTACTCACCCTGCGGAATGAAGATCACCCGCGTGACGGTGAACACCAGCACGATCGCGATGGCCAATAGCGCGTAGATCGCGCCGTTGGTCACGCCGTCGAGCAGCAGGATGCCGGCGATGCCCGGGTCCATGCAGCGTCAGTGCTCCAGCTGCCAGTCGCCGTTGACCACCTTCATGATCACGGCCGAATCCGGCTTGAAGCCCCAGTGGTCCGTGGCGCTGTAGTCGATCACGCCGTTGGTGGCCGGCACAGGGCCGATCTGCTCCAGCGCGTCGCGCAGCGCGGCACGGAACTCCGGCGTGCCGGGCTTGCCCTTCTTCAGCGCCAGCGGCACCGCGTGCTCGAGCAGCAGGTACAGGTCATACGAATGGCCCGCCAGCGTGGTGCGCGAGCCGGGCCCGAACATCTTCTCGTAGGCCTGCACGAAGCGCGTACCCACCGCCTTGGTCGGGTTGCTCTCGGGCAGTTGCTCCACCACCAGCAGCGGGCCGGCCGACACGAAGGTGCCCTCCACGCCCTTGCCGCCCACGCGGATCAGGTCGCGCGTGGCGGCGGCATGGGTCTGGTAGACGTGGCCCTTGTAGCCGCGGTCCTTCAGCGCCAGCTCGGGCATCGCGGCACCGCTGCCCGAAGCCACCACGAGGATCGCATCGGGGTTGGCGGCCACCAGCTTCAGCGCCTGCGAGGTCACGCTGGTGTCGGCGCGCGCAAAGCGCTCCGCGCCCACCAGCTTGATGCCGGCCTTGTCCAGCCGCGGGCCCAGCTCCTTCAGCCACGACTCGCCATAGGCGTCGGTGTAGCCGATGAAGCCCACCGTCTTCACGCCGTGCTTTTGCATGTGGGCCACGATGGCCTCGGCCATCACGCCGTTGGACGGCGGCAGCCGGAAGGTCCAGGTGTCCTGCCCCGGCGGCAGCGGCGCGGGCGACAGCGCCATCTGCACCGTCTTGGCTTCGGCCGCTGCTGCGGCGATGGCAATGGCCACTGGCGTGGCGCCGGAGCCCACGATCAGGTCGGCCTTGTCCTCGGTGATGAAGCGGCGCGCGTTCTGCACGCCCTTGGTGGGGTCGGTGGCGTCGTCGAGCACCAGCAGGTGCACCTTCTCGCCGGCCACCGTGTCGGGCCACAGCTTGAAGCCGTTGGCCATCGGAATGCCGAGGCCGGAGGCCGGGCCGGTGAGCGGCACCGTCACGCCGATGGTGATGTCGGCACGCGCGCCGGCGGCGCACAGCAGCGCGGCCGCGGCCAGCGCCAGGGTGGAAAGGGTTCGCTTCACGCTTGTCTCCTTCGGGGGGTTCATGTCATTCGCACAGCGCCCGGATGTCCTCGGGCACCGGTATCGCCCGCAGGCGCTGCGGGTCTTGCGCGTCGCGCACGACGAAGGCGCGCACCTCCGTGCCCTCGCACAGCCGCTCGTCGCCGCGCATCACCACGTGGCGATGGCGGAAGGTCTTGGCGGCCCAGTGCTCCACGCTGGTGTGCACCTCGATCGTCTCGCCGTAGGTGGCCGGCTTGAGAAAGCGGGTGTGGATCTCCAGCAGCGGCGTGCCCACGATGCCGCGCGTCTTCACCAGCTCGCGCCAGGGCGGCACGCCGCAGGCCATGAAAAAGGCGAGCGACGATTCGTCCATCCAGCGCGAGAAGTTGGGAAAGAAGACGATGCCCGCCGGATCGCAGTCGCCGAACTGAACCTGCACGCGGTACACGTTGACGCGGCTCGCGGTGTCGCTCATCGCGGCGCCATCCGCAGCGCGCCGTCGAGGCGGATGACCTCGCCGTTGAGGTGCACGTTGCCCACGATGTGCGCGGCCAGCGCCGCAAACTCCTGCGGCTGCCCCAGCCGCTTGGGAAACGGAATCGACTCGGCCAGCGACTGCTGCACCGCCTCCGGCAGCTGCTGCATCAGCGGCGTGGCAAACAGCCCCGGCGCGATGGTGGCCACACGAATGCCGAACTGCGCCAGGTCGCGCGCCAGCGGCAAGGTCATCGACACGATGCCGCCCTTGGACGCGGCATAGGCCTCCTGCCCCACCTGGCCTTCGAAGGCCGCCACTGACGCGGTCATCAGCATCACGCCGCGCTCGCCATCGCCCAGCGGCGCCAGCGGCGCGATGCGGGCCGCGGCCAGCCGCACCACGTTGTAGGTGCCGAGCAGGTTCACGCGGATCACGCGCTCGAAATCCTCCAGCGGCGCGGCGCTGCCGTCGCGCGCCAGCACGCGGCGCGCGGTGCCGATGCCCGCGATGTTCATCACGATGCGCGCGGTGCCCAGCTGCGCGTCGATGGTGTCGAGCGCCTGCGTGAGGCTGGCGCTGTCGGTGATGTCAGCGTGCAGCGCGAGGCCGCCGATCTCGGTCGCCACGGCCTGCGCGTGCGCGGCGTTCACGTCGAGCACCGCCACCTTCGCGCCCTGGCGCGCCAGCTCGCGCGCCACCGCGGCGCCCAGGCCCGAGCCGCCTCCGGTGACCAGCGCGGTCTGCGATTCGATCTGCATGCAATGGTCTCCTGTGGCCGCTCAGGCGGCCTCGGTGTTCTCGATCAGCAGCGCCATGCCCTGCCCGCCGCCCACGCAGGCGGAGGCAACGCCCCAGCGCGCCCCGGCGGCCTGCAGTTGCCGCGCCACCGTGAGCGTGAGCCGCACGCCGGTGGCCGCCAGCGGATGCCCCAGCGCGATGGCGCCACCGTGCACGTTGAGCCGCTGCGGGTCCAGCCCCAGCTCCTGCTGCACGGCAAGCGTCTGCGCGCCCTGCGCCTCGTTGATCTCGAAGCGCGCGATGTCGCCCAGCTGCAGGCCGCTGCGTGCCAGCAGCAGCCGGATCGCCGGTGCCGGCCCGATGCCCATGAACTCCGGCGCCACGCCCACCGCCGCAGCGGCCGCGATGCGCGCCAACGGCCGTTGCCCGCTGCTGCGTTGCGCAGCGCCCGACAGCACCACCGCGGCGGCAGCCGCGTCGGTCAGCGCCGCGCTGTTGCCGCCGGTTTGCACGCCGCCGTCGTACACCGGCTTCAGCTTGGCCAGCACCTCGGGCGGCGACAGGCGCGGATGCGTGTCGCGGTCGGCCACCAGCACCTTGCCGGCCAGGCGCAGGCGGCGCGGTTGGTAGCCGGGCAGCTCGAACACTTCGTTTTCCACCGTCACGATCTCGCCGGCCAGCCAGCCCGAGGCCTGCGCCTGCACCGCGCGCTCGAACGAGCGCGCGGCGTACGCATCCACCGCTTCGCGCGTGATGCCGTAGCGCCGGGCCAGGTTCTCGGCAGTCTGGATCATCGACACGCCGGTGGCCGGGTCGGTGAGCGCCTCCCACATGTAGTCCTTGAACGCCGGCGCCACGCCGAGGCGAAAGCCCTGGCGATGCTCGAAGGCCGCGATCGGGTTGCGCGTCATCGACTCGGTGCCCACCACCAGCGCGCGCTGCACCGCGCCGCTGGCGATCTGCTCGCCGGCCTGGCGAAACAGCTCGAAGCCGGTGCCGCAGATGCGCTGCACCA
>CAMLIZ010000038.1 GCA_946480245.1 uncultured Pseudomonadota bacterium | reverse complement strand
TGAAGTTGCCCAGCATCTCGAAGAAGGTGTGGTGGCGCGCGGTGTAGCCGACGTTCTCGAGGTCGTTGTGCTTGCCGCCGGCGCGCACGCATTTCTGCGAGGTGGTGGCGCGGGTGTAGGGGCGCTTGTCGAAGCCGAGGAACACGTCCTTGAACTGGTTCATGCCGGCGTTGGTGAACAGCAGCGTCGGATCGTCGCCGGGCACCACCGGGCTCGACGGCACGATGGTGTGGCCCTTGGATTCGAAGAACTTGAGGAACGTCTGGCGGATCTCGGCGGCTTTCATCCGGCGGGCCTTCGCGGTTAAGTGCTTGATTCAGCGGAACTTTTGATTATAGAAAACGGCTCTCGGGAGAACACCCGACAGCCGTGGCTCAGGCCAGCGCTGCGCTGTGCGACTGCAGCGCCACCTGATCCGCCAGGAAGCGGTACAGACGCTCGTCGTCGCTGAAGGCCACGTTGAAGCGCAGCCAGCCGGTGGTGTGCGGCTCCACCAGGAACAGGTGGCCGGGGCCAAGCATGATGCCCTCCACCGCCGCGCGCTGCGACAGCTCGGCGCTGTCGGCCAGGTCGGGGTGACGCGCCCACAGGTACATGCCGGCCTTCGGTTCGTGGAACAGCTCGAAGCCGATGCCGCCCAGGCGCTGCGCCACCTTGCCGTGCGCTGCGGCCAGCCGGTCGCGCAAGGACTTGAGGTGCTTGCGCCAGCGGCCCTCGGTGAGTGCGCCGAAGGCCAGCCGCTCGGTGAGATCGGACGAGGTGAGCCCGGACACCATCTTCAACTGCGCCAGTTCGTCGATCAGCTCCGGCCGGCCCACCACATGGCCGACGCGGATGTTGGGCGAGATCGTTTTGGAGTAGCTACCCACGTAGAGCACTTGGCGCAGCTGGTCCAGGCTGGCCAGCGACGGCCGCGGCTCGGGATCGAGGTCGCTGTAGATGTCGTTTTCGACCAGTGTGATGCCATGTGCCTCGGCCAGTTGAAGCACCCGGTACAGCTGCGCCAGCGGCGCCACCGAGTTGGTGGGGCTCTGCAGGCGCGGCTGCGTGAAGAAGGCCTTCGGCTGGTGCTGGGCGATCAGCGCCTCCAGCGCGGCCAGGTCGTAGCCGCCCGGCGTGCGCGGCACGCCGACCAGCCGCGCCCCGAGAAACCGCAGCATGAACATCAGGTTCGGGTAGCCCGGGTCGTCCACCAGCACGGCGTCGCCCGGCCGCACCAGCCGGCGCGCGGCCAGGTCGAGCGCTTGGCTGGAGCCTTGCGTCAGCAGCACCTGCTCCGCGTTCACCGCAATCTGGTGCTCGGCCAGCGTTTCGGCGATCAGCTGGCGCAGCGCCATGTGCCCGTACGGCAGGCCGTAGCCGCCAAGCTCCGCGCCGTCGCTGGCCAGGTGGCGCAGGCTGCGCCGCACGCCGTCCTCGAACAGCCAGTCGTGCGGCAGCCAGCCGCAACCGGCCTTGAGCGCCAGGTTGCTGTTCTCGAAGATGTGCTTGAGGTACCAGCGCGCGTCGAAGCGCAGGTCGGCGCGCGGCGCGTCCGCGCAGGCCGCTTCGGTGCGTCGCTTGACGAAGAACCCGGCGTGCGCCTTGGACAGCAGCCAGCCCTGCGCCACCAGCCGGTCATAGGCCTCCACCACGGTGAACACGCTGACGCCGTGCGACGCGGCGAAGCTGCGGATCGACGGCAGCTTGGCGCCGGGCTTCAGCGCGCCTTCGGCGATCAGGCGCCGGAAGCCGTCGACGATCTGGCTGACCAGCGGGGTGGGAGAGTCGGGCTTGAGGGTGAACATCGCGCTCGAAGTGTGCACCGAACGCCCCGTATCAGGGCTTCCATGTACAGGGCCTGCGGCCTGCACAGTACACCGGTACCTGCGGCCTTCTGTATATGGTGCCGCACCGAGGGGCTGCCTACAGTGCGCTGCAAGCGACAGCCGCAGGAGAACCGAATGCACCGTGATCCGCACCTCAACAACGCCGCGCTGATGGCGCGCCGCAAGGCGGCCGTGCCGCGCGGCGTGGGCCAGGCGCACGAAATCTTCGTCGACCACGCCGCCAACGCCGAGCTGTGGGACGTCGAGGGCCGGCGCTACATCGACTTCGCCGGCGGCATTGCGGTGCTCAACACCGGGCACTGCCATCCGGAGGTGATCGCCGCGGTGAAGGCGCAGCTGGACCGCTACACGCACACCTGCTTCCAGGTGGTGGCCTACGAGCCCTACGTGGAGCTGGCCGAGCGGCTGAACGCACTGGCCCCCGGCGACTTCGCCAAGAAGACGCTGCTGCTGAGCACCGGCGCCGAGGCGGTGGAGAACGCCGTGAAAATCGCGCGCGCCCACACCCGCCGCGGCGGCGTCATCGCGTTCACCGGCGGCTACCACGGCCGCACCGTGATGACGCTGGGCCTGACCGGCAAGGTGGCGCCGTACAAGAGCGGATTCGGCCCGTTTCCTGCGGAGGTGTTCCACGCGCTGTTCCCGAATCCGCTGCACGGCGTGAGCGTGGAAGATGCGCTGGCGTCGGTGGAGAGCATTTTCAAGAACGACATCGAGCCGGATCGCGTGGCGGCGTTCATCGTCGAACCGGTGCAAGGCGAAGGCGGCTTCTACATTGCCCCGCCGGAGTTCGTGCGCGGGCTCAAGGCCATCGCCGAACGCCACGGCATCCTCCTGATCGCCGACGAGGTGCAGACCGGCGCCGGCCGCACCGGCACCTGGTACGCCAGCGAACAGTGGCCGGTGGCGCCGGACCTGATCGCCACCGCCAAGTCGCTGGCCGGCGGCTTTCCGCTGGCCGGCGTGGTGGGCCGCGCCGATGTGATGGATGCTCCGGGCCCTGGAGGCCTGGGCGGCACCTACGCCGGCTCTCCGATCGGTTGCGCGGCGGCGCTGGCGGTGCTGAAGGTGTTCGAGGACGAGCAGCTGCTGCAGCGCAGCCGCGACATCGGCGAAGCACTGGTGGCCGGGCTGCAGCGCATCGCAGTGCACGTGCCGGCGATCGGCGACGTGCGCGGGCTCGGCGCGATGGTGGCGATCGAGCTGTTCCGCAACGGCGACACCGCCCAGCCGGACGCCGAACTCACCCGGCGCGTGGTGGCCGAAGCCGCACGTCGCGGGCTGATCCTCTTGTCGTGCGGCAGCTACGGCAACGTGATCCGCATCCTGGTGCCGCTGACGGCCGCCGACACGCTGATCGCCGAGGGTTTGCAATTGCTCGCCGACAGCTTTGCGGCCGTAAAGTGACGCCCATGGCTGCTCCGTCCGTCACGCCGCTTTCCGCGCCGGCCTCGCGCACCGGGCCGGCATCCGCCGAGCCGTTGGTGCGCTTTCGCGGCGTGCAGAAGACCTACGATGGCGAGATCGTGGTCGTGCACCAGCTCGACCTAGACATCCAGCGCGGCGAGTTCCTGACGCTGCTCGGGCCGTCGGGCTCGGGCAAGACCACCTGCCTGATGATGCTGGCCGGCTTCGAATCGCCCACCGCCGGCGAGATCCTGCTGGACGGCAAGCCGATCACGCGCACGCCGCCGCACAAGCGCCACTTCGGCATGGTGTTCCAGAACTACGCGCTGTTCCCGCACCTCACCGTAGGGCAGAACGTGGCCTACCCGCTCAGCGTGCGCCGGGTGCCCAAGCCCGAGCAGGCCGCGCGCGTGGCGCGCGCGCTCGACATGGTGCGGCTGCAGGGCCTGGCCGAGCGCTACCCGGCGCAGCTGTCGGGCGGCCAGCAGCAGCGCGTGGCGCTGGCGCGTGCGCTCGTGTTCGAGCCGCAGTTGGTGCTGATGGACGAGCCGCTGGGCGCGCTCGACAAGCAGCTGCGCGAGCACATGCAGATCGAGCTGAAGGAGCTGCACCGCCAGCTCGGCGTGACCTTCGTGTACGTCACCCACGACCAGGGCGAGGCGCTGACCATGAGCGACCGCGTGGCGGTGTTCAACGACGGCGCCATCCAGCAGCTGGCGCCGGTGACCGAGATGTACGAGGCGCCCGCCAATCGCTTCGTGGCCGGCTTCATCGGCGACAGCACGGTGCTCAAGGGCACCGTGCGTGCGGCCGACCGCGAGCGCTGCGGCATCGTGCTGCCCGACGGCCGGGTGCTCACGGGCCTGAACATCAACGGCGCGCAGGTCGGCAACGCGGTGCAAGCCTGCATCCGGCCGGAGCGCGTGGTGCTGCACCGCCAGCCGGGCACGGAGCGCGCCAACCTGCTGCAGGCCACCGTGTCCGGCGTCATCTACTACGGCGATCACCTGCGGCTTCTGTGTCACGTGGGCGAAGCGCAAGCCGAAGCCACCGTGAAGCTGCCGCTGTCCAGCGGTGCGCCGCCGCAGGCCGGTGACCCGGTGTGGCTGGAGTTCCCCCCTGAATTCACGCGCCTGTACACGTTGTGATCCCCGCTTCGCTTTCCCCACTCACTCCCCAAGGAGTCCCGCAATGAAGAAGAGCATCCTGGCCGCCGCTGTCCTTGTCATGGCGGGCACCGCGCTGCCGGCGCTGGCCGAGTCGCAGCTCACGGTCGTCAACTTCGGCGGCGCCAACGGCAACGCCCAGCAGAAGGCCTTTTACACGCCGTACGAAAAGGCCACCGGCTCGAAGGTGGTGCCGGTGGAATACAACGGCGAGCAGGCCAAGGTGAAAGCCATGGTCGAGACCAAGAACGTGACCTGGGACGTGGTGGAAGTGGAAAGCCCCGACGTCACACGCGGCTGCGACGAAGGCCTGTACGAACGCATCGACTGGTCCAAGGTGGGCAACAAGGCCGACTTCCAGCCCGCGGCGGTGCAGGAGTGCGGCGTGGGCATCTTCGTGTGGTCCACCGTGATGGCCTACAACGGCGACAAGGTGAAGGAGCGCCCGAAGAACTGGGCCGACTTCTGGGACCTGAAGAAGTACCCCGGCAAGCGCGGCATGCGCAAGGGCGCGCGCTACAACCTCGAGTTCGCGCTGATGGCCGACGGCGTGAAGCCTGCCGACGTGTACAAGGTGCTGGCAACCAAGGCGGGCGCCGACCGCGCGTTCAAGAAGCTCGGCGAGCTGAAGCCCAACATCCAGTGGTGGGAGGCCGGCGCCCAGCCGCCGCAGTTCCTCGTGGCCGGCGACGTGACGCTGTCCACCGCCTACAACGGCCGCATCAGCGCCGCGCAGCACGAGGGCAAGGACCTGCGCATCGCGTGGTACGGCGGCATCTACGACCTGGACTACTGGACCATCCCGCGCGGCACGCCCAACAAGGACGCGGCCTACAAGTTCATCCACTTCGCGAGCCAGCCGGAGCACCAGGCCACGTACGCCGAAGAGATCTCCTACGGTCCCACCAGCAACAAGGCGCTGGCCAAGCTGCACCCGAAGGTGCTGGCCAACCTGCCCACCTCGCCGGCCAACGCGAAGGACGCGCTGCAGTTCAACGTGAAGTTCTGGGCCGACCAGGGTGAAGAACTCGAGAAGCGCTTCGCCTCCTGGGTAGCCCAGTAAGCAACGGCCCATGAGTTCCCTCGCGGTTTCTCTGCCCGGCAGCCCGGGGCTGCGCCGATCGCTGGCGCGCGCCGAGCTGCGGCGCAAGCTGCGCGCGTTCGCGCTCACGCTGCCGCTGCTGGCCTTCCTGCTGCTGACCTTCCTGGTGCCGATCGCCGCGCTGCTCAAGCGTGCGGTCGAGAACCCGGAGGTGGCGAACGCGCTGCCGCGCACCGGCCAGGCGTTGAAGCACTGGAACCGCGAGGATCTGCCCCCGCCCGACGCCTTTGCCGCGGTGGCGCAGGACCTGGCGTCGCTGCCCGACCGCTCCGACGCCGGTGCGCTGGCGCGGCGCCTCAACAGCGAAGTGGCCGGCGCCCGGTCGCTGATCCTCGGCACCTACCGCGCGCTGCCGATCGACGGCGACCCCACCGAGGTGAAGGCCAAGATGCTGGCGCTGGACGAGCGCTGGGCCGAGCCGAAGTACTGGCAGGCGATCGCCAAGAACGCCTCGCGCTGGACGCCCGACTACCTGCTGGCCTCGGTGGACCGCCGGCGCGATGCGCACGGCGAGGTGGTGCGCATGCCGCCGAACCAGCGCGTGTTCGTGCCGATCCTCGCGCGCACCTTCGAGATCAGCGCCATCGTCACGCTGGTGTGCCTTCTGCTCGGCTACCCGCTGGCCTACTGGCTCAGCACCTTGCCGGCGCGACGCGCCAACGTTCTGATGATCCTGGTGCTGGTGCCGTTCTGGACCTCCATCCTCGTGCGGCTGGCAGCCTGGATCGTGCTGCTGCAATCCGAAGGGCTGGTGAACCACGCGCTGCGGGGCTTGGGCCTGATCGACCACCCGCTGCCGCTGCTGTTCAACCGGCTCGGCGTGGTGATCGCGATGGTGCACATCCTGCTGCCGTTCATGATCCTGCCGCTGTACAGCGTGATGAAGAGCGTGCCCGCCACCTACCTGCGCGCCGCAGTGTCGCTGGGCAGCGCCCCGGCGGCCGCGTTCTTCCGCGTGTACGTGCCGCAGACCTATCCCGGCATCGGCGCCGGCACGCTGCTGGTGTTCATCCTCAGCATCGGCTACTACGTGACGCCGGCACTGCTCGGCGGCGCCGACGACCAGATGCTGAGCTACTACATCGCGCAGTACACCAACGTGAACATCAACTGGGGCATGGCCTGTGCGCTCGGCGCACTGCTGCTCGCCGCCACGCTGGTGCTCTACGCCGTGTACCGGCGCGTGGTGAAAGCGGAGCTGAGCCTCGGATGAACGCCCTTGCCCGACTGCGGCCGCAGTTTCCCGCCTACGCCACGCCGCTGGACAAGGCCACCTGGTGGGCCTTCCGCGCACTGTGCGTGGCGGTGCTGGTGTTCCTGCTGCTGCCGATCCTCGTGATCATCCCGCTGTCGTTCTCCGACAGCACCTTCCTGATCTACCCGATCACCGGCTGGTCGCTGCGCTGGTACGACAACCTCTTCGGCTCGCCCGAATGGATGCGCGCCGCGAAGAACAGCTTCATCGTCGCGCCCTCCGCCACGCTGATCGCCACCACGCTCGGCACGATGGCCGCCGTGGGGCTGGCGCGCGTGAACTTCCCGTTCAAGGGCCTGCTGATGAGCGTGCTGATCGCGCCGATGGTGGTGCCGATCGTGGTGGTGGGGGTCAGCACCTACCTCTTCTTCGCCAACATCGGGCTGGCCGACAGCTACACGGCGCTGATCATCGTGCACGCGGCGCTCGGCGCGCCCTTCGTGCTGACCACCGTGCTCGCCACCTTGCAGGGCTTCAACCAGAACCTGGTGCGCGCCAGCCTGAGCCTGGGCGCCGGGCCGCTGCGCACGTTCTTCCGAGTCACCCTGCCGGTAATCGCGCCGGGCGTGATCTCGGGTGCGCTGTTCGCGTTCGCCACCTCGTTCGACGAGGTGGTGGTCACGCTCTTCCTCGCCGGCCCCGAACAGGTGACGCTGCCGCGCCAGATGTTCACCGGCATCCGCGAGAACATCTCGCCGACCATCGCGGCGGTGGCCACCTTGCTCATCGTGTTCACCACCGGCTTGCTGCTGGTGCTCGAATGGCTGCGCGGCCGGCACCGCTGAACCTCGCGCCATGGACTTGAACCAACCGCTGAGTGGCAACGCGATGCCGCGCTTCGCCGGCCCAGGCACGATGATGCGGCTGCCGGCCGCCACCAGCGCTGCCGGCCTCGACGCCGCGTTCGTCGGCGTGCCGGTGGACATCGGTACCTCGAACCGACCCGGTGCGCGATTCGGCCCGCGGCAGATCCGCGCCGAGTCGGCGCTGCTGCGGCCCTACAACATGGCCACCGGCGCGGCGCCCTTCGACACGCTGCAGGTCGCTGACCTGGGCGACGTGCCGATCAACCCCTACTCGCTCGAGAAGTCGGTGGCCATCATCGAGCGCCACTATGACGAGCTGCTGGCCACCGGCTGCAGGCCGCTCACCTTGGGCGGCGACCACACCATCGCGCTGCCGATCCTGCGCGCGCTGGCACGCCGCCACGGCCCGGTGGCGCTGGTGCATGTGGATGCCCATGCCGACATCAACGACGAGATGTTCGGCGAGCGCATCGCGCACGGCACGCCGTTTCGCCGCGCGGTGGACGAAGGCCTGCTGGCCTGCGACACCGTGTGGCAGATCGGCCTGCGCGGCACCGGCTACGCCGCCGACGATTTCGACTGGCCACGCGCGCAGGGCTTCACCGTGGTGCAGGCGCACGAGGTCTGGTACCGATCGCTGGCGCCGCTGATGGACCAGGTACGCGAGCGCATCGGCCCGCAGCGCCCCGTCTACATCAGCTTCGACATCGACGGCATCGATCCCGCCTTCGCCGGCGGCACGGGCACACCGGAAATCGGCGGCCTCAGCGTGCCGCAGGCGCTGGAAATCATTCGTGGCTGCAGGGGATTGAACGTGGTCGGCGGCGACCTCGTCGAGGTGGCGCCACCCTATGACCCTTCCAGCAACACCGCGCTGCTCGCCGCCAACCTGCTCTACGAGATGTTGTGCGTGCTGCCCGGCGTACGCTATCGCTGAACCCATCGAACATGAGAGCTGCCATGGACATGAAGACCTCCCCGCTCGCCGCCCTGAACGACCCGACGCTGCTGAAGACCGACGCCCTGATCGGCGGCGAGTGGCACCGCGGTGAAGCGCGCTTCGGCGTGAACGACCCGGCCACCGGCCGGAAGCTGGCCGACGTGGCCAACATCGGCGCGCAAGCCACGCAGCAGGCGTTGCAGGCCGCGCACTTCGCCTGGGGCCCGTGGGCGCGCAAGCCCGCCAAGGAGCGCGCCGCCATCCTCGTCAAGTGGTACCAGCTGATCCACCAGCATGCCGACGACCTGGCGCGCATCATGACCGCCGAGCAAGGCAAGCCGCTGGCGGAGGCCAAGGGTGAAGTGGGCTACGGCGCCAGCTTCATCGAGTGGTTTGCCGAAGAGGCCAAGCGCGTCTACGGCGAGACGATCCCCACCACCGACAACAACAAGCGCTACCTCGTGCTCAAGCAGCCGGTGGGCGTGTGCGCGGCAATCACGCCGTGGAACTTTCCCATCGCGATGATCACGCGCAAGGTGGCCCCTGCGCTGGCGGCCGGCTGCCCGGTGGTCATCAAGCCGGCCGAGGCCACGCCGCTGTCGGCGCTGGCGCTGGCCGAACTGGCGCAGCGCGCCGGCATGCCAGGCGGCGTGCTGAACGTGGTCACCGCCGACGCCGAGCGCTCCATCGCGGTGGGCAAGGTGCTGTGCGAGAGCGACCTCGTGCGGCATCTGTCGTTCACCGGCTCCACCGAAGTGGGCCGCATCCTGATGCAGCAGTGCGCCCCCACGATCAAGAAGCTCAGCCTCGAGCTCGGTGGCAATGCGCCGTTCATCGTGTTCGATGACGCCGATCTCGACAGCGCCGTAGAAGGCGCGCTCGCCAGCAAGTACCGCAATGCCGGCCAGACCTGCGTGTGCGCGAACCGGCTGTACGTGCAGAGCGGCATCTACGACGCCTTCGTGCAGCGCCTGGCCGACAAGACACGCGGCATCAAGGTGGGCAACGGCTTCGAACCCGGGATCACGCAGGGCCCGCTGATCGACGAGCAGGGCTTGGCCAAGGTCGAGCGCCATGTGGCCGACGCGGTGGCCAAGGGCGCCCGCGTGCTGGCCGGCGGCAAGCGCATCGGCGAGCGCTTCTTCGAGCCCACGGTGCTCGCCGACGCCAGCAGCGAGATGCTGTGTGCGCGCGAGGAGACCTTCGGCCCGGTGGCGCCGGTGTTCCGCTTCCGGAGCGAGGACGAGGCGGTGCAGGCGGCCAACAACACCGAGTTCGGCCTCGCCAGCTACTTCTACACGCGCGACGTGGGCCGCATCTTCCGCGTGGCCGAGGCGCTGGAGTACGGCATGGTGGGCATCAACACCGGCCTGATCTCCACCGCCGAGGTGCCGTTCGGCGGCGTCAAGCAGTCGGGGCTGGGGCGCGAAGGCGGCCGCCAGGGCATCGAGGATTACCTCGAGGTGAAGTACCTCTGCCTGGGCGACATCCAGAAGTAAGCCTGCGAGGTGCGGTTCAAGGCGAGCCGTCGTCGTCGTTGGCTGCGTGCGGCAGGTGGCCATCGGGGCGGTTGCCGAAGGCCGCACGCCCCAGCGCAGGCGTCACCGCAGCTGCTCCGCTGGCGCGCCGCAACAGCGCGTCGGCCTGCTTGCCATCCGACGGATAGAGGGCCGTGCCCACGCCGACCGCCACGCCGACGTTGTTGCCCATCACCGTGAACGGCTGCCGCAACGCATGCGTCAGCTTCTGCGCCACGCGCTGCGCGTGCGCCGGCTCCTCGATGGCGGACAGCAGCACCGCGAAGCCATCCACGCCCAGCGACGCCACCACGTCGCTGGCGCGCACACCGGCGCGCAGCCGCACCGCCACCTTGCGTCGCAACACGTTGGCCGACTCGCGACCCAGGCGCGCCTGGATGCCGGCCGGCCCTTCGAGCCGCAGCACCAGCAGCGCCATCGGCGCCGGCTCGCGTTCCCGCAATGCCAGCAGGTGGCTCATGTGCTCGATCAGCTGCGCGTGGTTCGGCAGCCCGGTGGCCAGGTCGGTGGCGTAAGCCTTGCGTGCATCGCGCTCGATGCGCTTGCGCTCCACGCCGAGCCGCAGCGCTCGTGCCAGCACCTGCGGCTGCCGCGCCTCGGCCATCGGCAGCACGTCCTGAACGCCCTGCGCCAGCAAGGCCGCGACATCCCCCGGATGCAACTCGGGCCCGACCAGCACCACCGCGCTGTTCAGCGCAGCCTGGGCCAATCCTGGCCACGGCGTTGCGGGCTGCGCGGCGAGCAGGGCATCGAACGGCACTTCGGCCAGGCGGGCCGCCGCGCTTGTTGCGTCCGGGCAGTGCTCGATCTGGAACGGGCCCCAGGGCGAGTCGGGCAGCTTGTCCAGCACCTCGGACCAGGCGTCGTCCGCCGCCGCTAGCACGCACAGCAGGCGCAAGGCCGGCGACGCGGAGGGTGATTCCGAAGTGTCCATGGTGCTCCCTGGTTGCGCGCTGCCTATAATCTGCGCCTCGCGCGGGTGTAGTTCAATGGTAGAACGGCAGCTTCCCAAGCTTCATACGAGGGTTCGATTCCCTTCACCCGCTCCAAACCCTGAAGGGCCGCCATCGCGGCCCTTTCCCGTTGTATGACCGACGCCGCCTCGCCTCCCGCCCCTGCGCTGCGCCCCGTGCGCAGCTATGTGCTTCGCGCCGGCCGCATGGGCACCGGGCAGCAGCGCGCGTTGTCCGAACTGGGCCCCCGCTTCGTGCTGCCGTTCCAGGCTGAGCCACTGGATTGCGCAGGCGTGTTCGGCGCGCAGGCGCCGGTGGTACTGGAGATCGGCTTCGGCATGGGCGATGCCACGGCGCAGATTGCTGCCGCACGCCCGGACACCCATTTCATCGGGGTGGAGGTGCACACACCCGGCGTCGGCGCGCTGCTCAAGCGCATTGGTGAAACGGGACTGAGCAACGTGCGCATCGTGCAGCACGATGCCGTGCAGGTGCTGGAGCAAATGATTGCGCCGGCTTCGCTGGCCGGTGTGCACATCTTCTTTCCGGACCCGTGGCACAAGAAGAAGCACCACAAGCGCCGGCTGATCCAGCCGGCCTTCGTGGCGCGCCTCGTCACGCGGCTGGCGCCCGGCGGCTATCTGCACTGCGCGACGGACTGGCAGCCCTATGCGCAGCAGATGCTGGAGGTGCTGGCGGCCGAACCGGGCCTGCACAACACCGCGCTCGACTACGCACCGCGGCCCGGCTATCGGCCGCTGACCAAGTTCGAACAGCGTGGCCTGCGGCTCGGCCACGGCGTGTGGGATCTGGTGTTCGAGCGACGGTGACGTCAGTCCGCCCAGGCCACCGTGCCGGTCCACCAGGTGAGCAGCACGATCAGGCCGAACACGATGCGATACCAGGCAAACGGCACGAAGCTGTGGCTGGCCACATAGCGCAGCAGCCAACGCACGCACACCCATGCAGCGAGGAACGAGACCACGGTTCCAACGGCAAACAGCGGCAGGTCAGCCGCGGTCAGCAGCGCCCGGTTCTTGTACAGGCTGAGCAGGCCGGCGCCGATCAGCGTCGGGATCGCGAGGAAGAAGCTGAAGTCCGTGGCCGCCTTGCGCGACAGGCCCAGCAGCATGCCGCCGATGATGGTGGCACCCGAGCGGCTGGTGCCGGGAACCAACGCAAAGCACTGGGCGAGGCCGATCTTCAGCGCGTCCCATGCGGTCATCTCGTCGACGGTCTGCACGCGCGTGGCGGCGGCGGGTCGATGCTCCGCCCAGAGGATGACGAAGGCGCCGAGCACGAAGGTGGTGGCCACCACCAGCGGCGTGAACAGGTGGGCCTGGATCGCCTTGTTGAACAGCACGCCCAGCACGCCGGCCGGGATGCAACCGATCACCACGTTGAGCGCGAAGCGCCGCGCCGCCGCGCTGTCGGCCAGACCCAGCACGGTGTCGCGCACGCGTTGCCAGTAGATCAGCACGACGGCCAGGATGGCGCCGGTCTGGATCACGATCTCGAACACCTTGGCCGAGCCGACCGTGAATCGCAGCAGCGAACCGGCCAGGATCAGATGCCCGGTCGACGAGACCGGCAGGAATTCGGTGAGGCCTTCCACGACGCCCATGACGGCTGCTTTGGCGAGCAACACGAGATCCACAAAGGCTCCTGCAGCATGAAAGCGGCGGATGATAGCGGCGCGACGCGCGCTTCCTTGACGCGGTGCGGTTGACCCGCAACACCTCGCTTGCTACATTACTGACCAGTCAGTCAGTAAGATGATCATGCCACCGCCCTCATCCACCCCACCCGTCGCCACCCCCCCCGCCTCCTCGCGCCAACGCCGCAAGGAGGCTCGCCCGCAGGAGTTGCTGGACGCGGCGCTCGCACTCTTCGTCGAAAAAGGCTTCGCCGCCACGCGCTCCGAGGAAGTGGCCGCGCGCGCGGGCGTGTCGAAGGGCACGCTATACCTCTACTTCCCCAGCAAGGAAGAGCTGTTCAAGGAGGCCGTGCGGCAGAACCTCTCCACGCTGATCGCCGAGGGCCAGGGACTGGTCGACGCGTTCGAAGGCAGCACGCCGGAACTGCTGCGCTGCCTGATGGAAGCGTGGTGGACCCGTGTGGGCGACACCGACGCGTCGGGCATCTTCAAGATCATGCTGTCGGAGGCGCGCAATTTTCCGGAACTGGCGCAGTTCTATGTCGACGAGGTGGTGCGTCCGTCGCGCGCGCTGATCGGACGGACGGTGCAGCGCGGTATCGATCGGGGCGAGTTCCGCGCTCTGCCGGTGGACGACATCGTGCATGCGCTGATCGCGCCCGTGCTGCTGCTCGCGATGCATAAGCATTCGCTCGGGCCGTGCGGGCTGGAGGGCATGGACATGAATCCGCAGAGCTTCATCGCCACCCAGATGGAACTGGTGCTGCGTGGCCTCGAAGTGCGCGCGGCGCCCGGCGGCTCGAGCGCCGAGAAATAGAATTCCCGGTTGACGTCGATTTGCCCGCACCAGGACACGCCATGAACATCGAACAAGCCCGTTTCAACATGATCGAGCAGCAGATCCGCACCTGGGAGGTGCTGGACGACAGCGTGCTGCAGTTGCTGGCGGAAGTGAAGCGCGAGGACTTCGTGCCGCCTGCGTACAAGGCACTTGCCTTCATGGACACCGAGCTGCCACTGCCCGGCGGCCAGTGCATGCTGACCCCGAAGGTGGAGGCCAGGCTGCTGCAGGAACTGAAGCTGGCCCGCCACGAAAAGGTGCTGGAGATCGGCACCGGCACCGGCTACATGGCCGCGATGATGGGCCACAAGGCGCAGCAGGTGCACACGATCGAGCGCCAGCCCGAGCTGGCTGCCACGGCTCGCGGCAACCTCGAGCGCGCCGGTGTGTACAACGTGCGGGTGCATGAAGGCGACGGCAGCAACGGTCTGCCTGGCGAGGCGCCATTCGACGCCATCCTGCTGTCGGGCTCGGTCGCAGAGGTGCCGGCGGTGCTGCTGCAGCAGTTGAAGGTCGGTGGCCGCCTCGTTGGGATCGTGGGGTCGGAGCCGGTGATGCGCGCGATGCTCATCACCCGCACCGGCGACGCAAGCTTCGAACGCACCGAACTGTTCGACACGGTGGCGCCGCGCCTGCTCGGCTTTCCCGAGCCCACCCGCTTCAAGTTCTGAATGGCCGCGCCGCAGCCTGTCGGCCGCAATCGCCGTCCTGCTCCGCGATCCCGGCAGGCTGTCGCATTGCCGCTGGCGCGCCGCGCGCGGCCGTTTATAACCTCGCCGGCAACGCTGCAGCAGGGTCGATGGAGGTCGGCCGTGGCGTTTCATGCCCTCGCCAACAAGTCACCACTCAAGGAACCCCCATGTCGCTGAAGCGTTCCCGCGTGCTGCGCACCCGGTTGCTGCCCCTGGCTCTTGCGCTGGGTGCCCTGCAGTCCGTGCATGCTGAAGACCTCCTGACGCTGTACAACGCGGCACGCGAATACGACGCCACCTACCTGGGCGCGCGGGCCACGGCGCAGGCGGCCGAGTACAGCGCAGCACAGGCAGATGCGTTGCGGCTGCCCAGCGTGGGCGTGGCGGCCACGGCGGCGCGGGTGCAAAGCGACCTTCCGCTGGCAGGCAACAGGTCCGAGAACAACACCAAGGCGGAAATCGACGCCCGGCAGCCGCTGTTCAACGTGGCCAATGGCGCGACGATCGGCCAGGCGCAGAAGCGGCTGCAGATCGCCCAGGCCGACCTGCAAAGCGCGGAGCAGGACCTGATCGTGCGCGTGGCCCAGGCCTACTTCGACGTGCTGGCCGCGCAGGACACGCTGGCCAACGCACGCGCCTCCACCGCTGCGATCACCGAGCAGCTGGCCTCGGCCAAGCGCAATTTCGAGGTCGGCACGGCCACCATCACCGACACGCGAGAGGCGCAGGCGCGCTACGACCTTGCCACGGCGCAGCAGATCGCGGCCGAGAACGACCTCAACACCAAGCAGGCCGTGCTGGACCAGCTGGTCGGGCGCAGCAACGTCAAGCCCAACCCGCTCGTCGTACCTGTGACCGTGCCCGAGCTGGCGCCCGGCAATCCGGAGCAGTGGGTGGCGAACGCCGAGAGCCAGAACCCGAACGTGCGCAAGACGCAGCTGGCGTTTGACATTGCGCAGCTGGAAACCAAGAAGGCTCGCGCCGGCCACCTGCCGACCGTCGACCTGGTGGGCAGCGTCAGCACGCAGCACGCCACCGGAGCGCTAGCGGCCCTGAGCGGCGCCACCGGCACGACCAACGGCTCCACCATCGGCGTGCAGCTCAACGTGCCGCTGTTCGCCGGCTTCTCCGTGCAAAACAGGGTCAAGGAAACGCTGGTGCTGGAAGACAAGGCGCGTGACGACCTCGAGGCCACTCGACGCCAGGTGGCCGTGTCCACCCGCACCGCCTACCTTGGCGTGGCCTCCGGCCAGGCGCGCGTGAAGGCGCTGGAGGCGGCGGAGTCGTCGAGCAAGCTCGCACTCGAGGCCACCCAGCTGGGCTACAAGGTGGGTGTGCGCGTGAACCTGGATGTGCTCAATTCCCAGAGCCAGCTGTTCCAGACGCAGACCGATTTGGCCAAGGCCCGCTACGACCTTCTGCTGACCAGCCTGAAGCTGCGCCAGGCCTCGGGCCAACTCGGCCCGGACGACGTGCAGCAGATCAATCGGCTGCTCGCCAAGTAGCCGGCGCAGCGCGGACGCGCCTCAAGGCTTCTGCGCGCATTCGCACACGTTTTCTCCGCGGTCGAACACCACGCGCCACACGCCCGGCGATTCCTGTCGCCAGACGCTGTTGAAGCGGCCCACCAGCTTGCCGCCCGCGTCGTGCACCGGCCCGCTGCTGTGGGCCAGCGTGCCGGAGTCGAGCACCTCCACCTGGTCCGGTTCCCAGGAAAACGGCGCCTGCGGATTGTCGTAGAAGCGCTTCCAGCGCTCCATCACCGCTTGCCGGCCCCGCAGCGGCGTTGCAGCCGAGAAGAAGACGGCCTCGTCGGCCACGAAACGGCCGAAGGCTTCGAAGTCGCGGTCGGCCATCGTCTTGGCAAAGGCGCGCTCGGCGGCGAACACCTGCTGCTGCAGCGTGGCCCGGTCCGCGCCGGCGTACGCACCCGCGCTGATGAACAGCACCGGCGCCAGCGCGACGGCCTTCCACAGTGCCGCGCGAACACCTTGCGATTCCATCGTCATGGCTTACCCCTCGTGCGGCCCGGGCGCCGGCCAACGGGCCATTTCTGCTGGTATGCGTCGCGCACGAACCGGCTCACAAAGCCGCTCAGGCCCTGCCCTGCCGCGGCCAGTCGCTTCATGCGCTCGACGTTGAGCCGGCCCGCGCTCGCGCAGGTGTACTTGTAGCATCACCGCTCACCGAACTGCACCACGATCGCCTCCGGTCCGGCCTCGACTGGCAAGGCTCGCAGGCCTGACCCACGGTTAGGGTGCGGGCTGATACACCCGCACGTAGTCCACCTCCAGGGCCACCGGAAAGATCCGGTCGTCCACCTCCCCGCCCAGGAAGCCGCCGATTGCCAGGTTGAGCAGCAGGTACTGCGGTGCATCGAACGGCCACGCGTCGGGGCCGAGCGTCATGCGCGGATAGTAGGCGTGGACGAAGCCGTCGACGCCGAAGGTCACGCCCTGCGCGGTCCAGTGCAGCTGGTAGCGGTGGAACGCCGTGCAGGCATCGGCCACGCGCTGCGCGCCACCCACTCCGTGTGCGCCGTGCCCGGCCGCCATGTGCACGGTACTGGCCACGCGCCCCGGCTGACGACCCACGTGTTCCATGATGTCGAGCTCGCCGTCCTCGGGCCAGCGGCCGCCGCGGCCCAGCATCCAGATCGCCGGCCAAGTGCCGCGGCCGCAGGGCAGCTTGGCGCGCACCTCGAAGAAGCCGTAGGTCCACTCGGCCTTGCCGCGCGTGAGCAGGCGCGCCGAGGTGTAGCGTTGGCCGCCCCAATCGGGCGCGGAAGCCGGCGCTTCGCGGCGCGCGGTGATCACGAGCCGGCCGTTGCGCACCACCGCATTGCCCGAGCCCGGTGCGCCGTAGTACTGCAGCTCACGGTTGTGCCAACCAACGCTGTTGCGCGTGGTGTCGAAGCCCCACTTGGCGGGATCGGGCAGGCCGTCCTGGTCGAACTCGTCGGCCCACACCAGTTGGTAGCCGGGCGGCACGTCGGGGCTCGTGGGTGCCGGGGCTGCGACGCTGCTGCCGATGGCCAGCACCATGCCGGTACCGCACGTGGCCCAGCGAAACCGACGGCGAGCGGAGCAAGATGGCATGGGGTGTGCCTCGCGTTGCGCTTCAGCCGATGCGCCGGCCGGCGCTGTCGAAGTCCAGCACAGCCGCCGGCGCGGCCTGCAAGCCCACCACATCGCCTGCGGCGCGCAGCCCTTGCCCGGCGCCGAGCCTGGCCTGCAGCAGCGCACTCACGCCGTGCACGCGCAAGTGCAGGATCGACGCATCGCCCAGGTGCTCGGCCAGTTCCACCGTGGCCGCCACGCCCTCGCCGGCCGGATGCACCTGCAGATGCTCCGGGCGCACGCCCAAGCGCTGCACCGCTGGAGGGGCATCGGTGCGCAGCGCGTGCCACAGCGCGCGGTGCGCTGCGGTCGCGTCCACTGCTGGCCGGTCGACCAGATTGATGCGCGGCGCGCCGAGAAAGGTGGCCACAAACTCGTTGGCCGGGCGTTCGTACAACTCCAGCGGCGCGCCCAGCTGCTCGATGCGGCCGGCGTTGAACACGGCGATGCGGTCGCCCAAGGTCATCGCCTCCACCTGGTCGTGGGTGACGTAGACCATCGTGGTGCCCAGCTCCTGGTGCAGCCGAGCCAGCTCGATACGCATGTTCACGCGCAGCGCGGCGTCCAGGTTGGACAGCGGCTCGTCGAACAGAAACACTTTGGGCTTGCGCACGATCGCGCGCCCGATCGCCACGCGCTGGCGCTGCCCGCCCGACAGCTCGCGCGGCGTGCGCTGCAGCAACTCGGTGATGCGCAGCGCCTCGGCCGCGCGCCGCACCTGCTGCTCGCGCTGCGCGCGCGGCACGCCGGCCATGCGCAGCGCGAAGCCCATGTTCTGCGCCACGGTCATGTGCGGGTACAGCGCGTAGTTCTGGAACACCATCGCTGCGCCGCGGTCGGCCGGGCGCACCTCGTTGGCGCGTGCACCGTCGATGCGCAGCTCGCCGGCGCTGATTTCCTCCAGCCCGGCGATCATGCGCAGCAAGGTGGATTTGCCGCAGCCTGAAGGCCCGACGAACACGAGGAATTCGCCGTCGCACACCTCCAGGTCAACGCCGGCGATCACCTCGTTGTCGCCGAAGCGCTTGTGCACACCCCGCAGGCTGAGCGCACCCATGGTCAGCCTCCCACGCGCAGGGCGCCGGCCTCGCCGCGCTGCGCGCGGCAGCGCTGCACGAAGTCGCGGTACCAGAGCGCGCTGTCCTTCGGGGTGCGCTGCTGCGTGGTGTAGTCCACGTGCACGATGCCGAAGCGCCGGGCATAGCCGCTGGACCATTCGAAGTTGTCCATCAGGCTCCACACCATGTAGCCGGCCACCGGCACGCCTTGTGCCACCGCTTCGGCCACGGCCTCGATGTGGGTGCGCAGGTAGTCGATGCGATCAGCGTCGTGCACCGCGCCATCGACGAGCCGGTCGTCGAAGGCGGCGCCGTTCTCGGTGATGTACAGCAGCGGCAACGTGTATTCGCGCTGCAGGGTGAGCAGCAGTTCGCGCAGGCCGCGCGGGTAAATCTCCCAGCCCATGGCGGTGAGCGGCAGGCCGCCCTGCTTCACGTCGAAGGCTTCGCCGGCACTGGCCACATGGCGCGAGTAGTAGTTGACGCCCAGGTAATCCAGCGGCGTGGCGATGTGGGCCATGTCGCCGGCCTCGACCCGCGGTGCATCGGCGCCGAGGTCGGCCAGTGCTTCCTGCGGGTAGGCCCCCTTGAACAGCGCGTCGGTGTACCAGCGGCGGCCATGCGCGTCGTCGAGCCGGGCCCGCGCGGCGTCGGCGGCGGACGCGGTGGCCGGCTCGGTGTGCGCCAGGTTGAGCACGATGCCCAGCCGCGCACGGCAGCCGTCGGCGCGCAGCGCCTGCAGCGCCAGGCCATGGCTCAAGAGCAGGTGGTGCGACACCTGCACCGCCGTGCGGCGGCTCTTGATGCCCGGTGCAAAGGTGCCGTTCTCGTGGCCCAGCACCGAGATCACCCAGGGCTCGTTGTGCGTGGTGATCATGCCCGCGCGGTCGCCCAGCCGGCGTTGCACGCCGCGTGCGTAGTCGACGAAGCGGGGCACGGTCTCGCGCGCGGCCCAACCGCCCGCCTCCTGCAGCGCCTGCGGCAGATCCCAGTGGTTCAGCGTGAGGCAGGGCTCGATGCCGCGCGCGAGCAAGCCGTCCACCAGACGGTCGTAGAAGGCAAGGCCAGCCTCGTTCCAGGCGCCCGAACCCAGCGGCTGCACGCGCGGCCAGGCCACCGAGAAGCGGTAGCTGTCCACGCCCAGCGAGGCGATCAGGTCCAGGTCAGCCTGCAGGCGGTGGTAGTGGTCGCAGGCCACGTCGCCGTTGCTGCCATCGGCAATGGCGCCGGGCTGGCGGCAGAAGCGGTCCCAGATCGATTCGCCCCGGCCGTCATCACGGGTGGCACCTTCGATCTGGAAGGCGCTGGTGGCCACGCCCCAGCGGAACGCAGGCGGAAAGCGGTGGTGAAGTGCTTGGTTGGCAGGCATGTTCATCAGTGCGAGAGAGGCGGCTACTTCACGGCGCCGGCGGTGAGGCCGGCGATCAGCTGGCGCGAGGAAATTGCGAACAGGACGAGCAGCGGGATCGTGGCCACGGCGGAACCCGCCATCAGCGCACCCCACTCCGTGTTGGTAGTGCTTTGCATGCTGCGCAGCGCCAGCGGCAGCGTGTAGTTGTCGAGCGTGCGCATCACGATCAGCGGATCGATGAAGTTGTTCCACGACGAGATGAAGGTGATCAGCCCCAGCGTGCCGAGCGCGGGCTTCAGCAGCGGCAGCACGATGTGCAGGTAGATGCCGAACTCGCCGCAGCCGTCCATGCGCGCGGCCTCTATCAGCTCGGGCGGCACCGCGCTTAGCGCGTACTGCCGCATCAGGAAGATGCCGAAGGCGCTGGCCGCACCGGGCACGTAGAGCGCGCGGTGGGTGTCGATCCAGCCCAGCGCGTCCATCACGAGGAAGGTGGGGATCATCTTCATGAACGAGGGCATCAGCATCGTGGCCATCACCAGCGCGAACAGCGCCTTCTTGAAGCGGAACTCCATCAAGGCGAAGGCGTAGCCGGCCATCGAGCAGAACAGCAGCGTGAGCGCGGTGGACATCAACGCCACGTACAGGCTCCAGCCCACGTTGCGCCAGAACGGCAGCTTGTCGGTGAGGATCTTCAGGTTGGCCAGCAGGTCGTGGCCGAACCACAGCGGCGGGGGCAGGTCGAAGATCTCGCTGCGCGCATGCGTCGCAAACACGAACATCAGGTAGAACGGCGCCAGCATGATGAGCGCCCCCGCGCCCACCAACAAATGGGCGGCCCCGTTGGACATCGGCCGGCTCATCGCTGCCCCCTTTCGCGGAAAGCCCGGTGGGTGCCCCAGGTGAGCGCGGCCACCACCACCAGCAGCAGCCACGACATCGCGCTGGCGCCACCGAAGTCGTTGAAGTCGAAGGCCATGCGGTACAGGTACAGCGCCGAGGTCATGCCCGCCTGGTCGGGGCCGCCGATCGGCCGGTCGGAGCCGCCAGTGAGGATGAAGGGCTCCTCGAACAGCTGCAGGCCGCCGATCACGCTGAGCGTGACGCCGAAATACACCATGGGCCGGATGCCCGGCAGCGTGATGTGCCAGAACTGGCTCCAGGCGCCAGCACCGTCCAGTGTGGCCGCTTCGTACAGGTCCTTCGGCACCGTCTGCAGCGCGGCGAGGTACAGCACGAGGTTGAATCCCAGGTAGCGCCAGAACACGAGCAACGCGATTGCCGGTCGCAGCGCCGCGGGCTCGTCGAGCCAGGCGACGCCGTGCAAGCCGAGCGCGCGCAGCCCGGCGTTGATCAAGCCGTAGTCGGCCGAGAACAGCGCGCTGAACAGCAACGCAATGGCCACGGTGGAGGTGATGTAGGGCAGGAAGTACGCGCCCGCCACGCCGTCGCGCAGGCGCTTGAACGAGCGGTGGATGAACACCGCCAGCGGGATTGCCACCAGGTGCTGCGGCGCCCCGGCGGCCAGCGCCAGCCACACGGTGTTGCGCAGCGACTTCCAGAACCAGTCGTCCTGCAGCGCGAAGCTGAAGTTCGCCAGGCCCACGTACTCCATCGCGTCCAGGCCGCTGGTGGGATCCCAGGACTGGAACGCGAGGTACAGCGAGAACGCCAGCGGGAACAGCGCGAACACCACGAACAGCACCAGGAACGGGCTGAGGAACACGTAGGGCGCCCAGCGGGGGGGCAGCGAAGGCAGTCGCATGGGGTGATGTTTCAACGCCGGGCGCGCTTTTCCAGCAGGCGCTGCGCGTCGGCCAACGCCTGCGCAATGGGCTTGTCGCGGGCGATCACGTTGTCGAGCTCGGTGTTGATCACTTCGTCTGCAAAGGTGTTCTGCTTGTGGGTGGGCGGCACCACGATGCGCCGCGCGGCGTCGCGCCACAGCATGCGCGCACGCTGGCCGCCGAGGAAGGGCAGCGGCTGCTCGAAGAACGCATCGCCGTAGACGTCCTGCAGCGCGGGGAACGCGTCCTCCTGCTTGAAGGCGGCGAGTTGCAGTGCCGGGTCCATCGTGAGCAGCTGCATGAATTCCCAGGCCAGCGCCTTGTTCTCGGGCGCCGCGCGGCGAGGCATCGCGTAGAAGGTGCCGCCGAAAGCGGCATACGTGCCGCCGGGCAGTTGGGCAGCACGCCACAGGCCGCGCGTGTCGGGGGCGATCCAGTTCGCCATCTGCCCCACCATCCAGGAGCCGCGCAGGTCGGTGGCCACCTGGCCGCGCTTGAAGCCTTCGGCCCACTCGTTGCTCCACGGCTGCACGCGCGCGTCCAACCCTTCGGCGCGCACGCGCCGGGCCAGCTCGAAGGCGCGCACGAAGCGCTCGCCGGTGACCAGCGGGCGGTTGTCGGCGTCGAAGTACCGGCCCTCGCCGCGCTTCACGCCGCGCACGATGATGTCGGACAGCGATTGCGCGCTGCCCAGCAGGTAGGCGCCGGTAGCCTTCTTCAGGCGCACGCCGGCCTCCACGTAAGACTCCCAGGAGCGCGTGAGCTCGTCTTCGGCCAGCCCGGCCTTGGCCAGCAGGTCGGCGCGGTACAGCAAGGTGCCGGGGCCGATGTCGGTGGGCAGCGCCACCGCTTGGCCATGAAGCCCGTGCGACTGCTGCCAGGCGAAGCCCACGAAGCGGGGCGCGAAGCGGTCGGCGCTGTACGGCGGGCGGGACAGGTTCTCCAGCCCGGCGCCGAGCGCAAAGCTGCCCAGGTAGCGCGACTCCAGCGCCATCACGTCCGGCAGGCCCACCGCGGTGGACAGCGCTGTGGTCATCGCGGTGTGGTGATCCTTGTAGCTGCGGCTCACCACCTGGACGCCGACCTCGGGATGGCGCTGCACCCAGGCGCCGGCGGCGGCCGCCTTCACGATCTCGTCGATGCGCGGAAAGGCGGCCACCGTGAGGGTTCGCGCCGGGATGGCGCGAGCGGGCAGCGCGCAGGCCAGGCCTGCGGCCAATGCGGCGCGCCGGCTGCATCCCGCAGGGAAGGGAACGTGGGCGGGCGATGCGGGCGACATGGAGCGGGCGCGAGATGTGTATGAAAACGCTTTCACAATTCTGCCCAGCCCTTCTTCACCTCGAATCGGGGGAAACCCCGGGCTGAAAGCGATTTCACCCGCTACCCACCGAGCAATTAGGGTGTGCCCTAAGTGGACCGTTGCGGCATTCGCCTTAGTATTTTGAAACCGCTTTCATGCGAAGCGCTGTTGCGCATGATGAACGAAACACCGATGCCGGAGGGCATCCCACAACACCCACAGGAGACCGACATGTCCTTTTGCTCCCCAGACGGCCGCCGGCAGCATCGCCGCCCCGCCTTCCGCGCCAATCACGTGGCGGCCGCCGTCGGGCTGCTGATCGGTGGCATGGGGCATGGCTTTGCGCAGCAGGCGGCGACCCCGGCGGCCGCCGCCTCGGCTGCAGCGCCGGCCGCTGCGGCCTCCGCCCCCGCCGCAGCGGCCAAGGAGGAGCGGCCGGTCGAGACGGTCGTGGTCACCGGCATCCGGCACAGCCTGGAGAGCTCGCTCAGCCTGAAGCGCGACGCCACCGGCATGGTGGACGGCATCGTGGCGGAGGACATCAACAAGTTCCCGGACACCAACCTCGCCGAGGCGATCGGGCGCATCAGCGGCGTGTCGATCGACCGTCAGAACGGCGAGGGATCGAAGATCACCGTGCGCGGCGTCGGGCCCGACTTCAACCTCGTGCTGCTCAACGGACGCCAGATGCCAGGTGTGGGCCTGCAGGCGACCTCGGCGTCCACCTCGCGCTCGTTCGACTTCGCCAACCTCGCGGCCGAGTCCGTGGCCGCGCTCGAGGTCTACAAGACGGCGCGCGCCAGCACGCCCAGCGGCGGCATGGGCACCACCGTGAACATCAAGACGGCGCGCCCGCTGGACAACCCGGGCCTGCATGCGGCGTTCGGCATCAAGGGCGTGAACGACCAGTCCAACCAGCGCCTGCCCGAATCGATCCGCGGCGACAAGGTGACGCCGGAAATCTCAGGCATCTACAGCAACACCTTCGCCGACGGCCAGTTCGGCGTGGCCCTGGCGGGCAGCTACCAGGTGCGCCACCTGGGCTACAACCAGGCCGGCGTGCCGGCCGGCTGGCGCACCTTCCACGGCGACGAGAACAACTGGGGCACGATCCCCCAGGCCGGACAGCCCGGCTCCGAGAACATCACCAATCGCCCGCAGGCCACCGACATCTACTCGGTGCCCCAGAACACGCTTTACGAAGTCAACGGCATCAAGCGCGAGCGCACCAACGGCCTGCTGACGCTGCAGTACAAGCCCAACCGCAACCTCACCGCCACGCTGGACTACGTGTACTCGCAGAACAAGCTGCAGTGGAAGCACAACGAGTTGTCGGCCTGGTACAACTTCGGCCCCTCGGTCAGTTCGTGGACCGACGGGCCGATCGCCGCCCCCGTGTTCTACCAGGAGTCGATCCCCGCCGGCAACAGCGACGTGGCCATGGCGGGCGCCGAGTTCGGCACCCGCAACGTGAACAATTCGCTCGGCTTCAACCTGGCGTGGAAGGCCAGCGACAAGCTGCGCTTCGAGTTCGACGCGCACCACTCCACCGCCGTCTCCAAGCCCGACAGCCCCTACGGCTCCAACGCGATCATCGGCGCCGCCCAGTTCAACCGCGGCGACACCCGCACCGACTTCAGCCAGGACTTTCCGGTGCTGAGCATTGCCAACGCGCCGCTCGATCCCACGCTGATGCAGGTAACCGGCTCGTCGTTCCGCAACAGCTACCAGCGCGGCGTGGTGGACCAGGCGCAGCTGCACAGCAAGTACAACTTCGACAGCGGCGACAGCGTCAACTTCGGCCTCGCGCTCACCGACGTGAAGAACCGCTCGGCCTACGGCTTCGTTCAGCACGACACCTGGGGCGGCGCCACCAGCCCGGCCGACTACCCCGACACCCTGTGGCACGCGGACACGCTGAACCGCTACTTCAGCCGCATCAGCGGCAGCAACAACCCCGCGCTGTACAACCAGTTCTACACCTGGGACTTCAACACCGTACGCAACTACGCCGTGCAGGCGGCCGGCGGCGACCAGGCTGCCTACCTGGCACCCGACGCCTACTCGGTGGACCGCCGCACCACCGAGAAGTCGCAGAGTGCCTACGCGCAATACAACACCTCCTGGGAGTGGAAGGTGCCGATGAACCTGTCGGCCGGCCTGCGCTTCGAACGCACCACCGTCACCTCGAGCGCGCTGGTGCCCATCGCCACCGGCGTCAACTGGACCGGCAACAACGAGTACTCGGTGCAGTTCGGCGACCCCAACTTCACCACGCTGAAGGGCAAGTACAGCTACGTGCTGCCCAGCGTCGACTTCGACGCCGACCTGACGCGCCAGCTCAAGTTCCGCGCCAGCTACGGCGAGACGATCGGCCGCCCCAGCTGGGACCAGATCCAGGGCGGTCAGACGCTGGACCAGCTGGCGCGCGTGAACGGCGGCACCGGCTCGCAGGGAAACCCGGCGCTCAAGCCGCTGAAGTCGAAGAACTTCGACCTCTCGCTCGAGTGGTACTACTCGAAGTCCAGCTACCTGTCGGCTGGCTACTTCGCCAAGTTCATCTCCAACTACGCCGGCACCACGCAGGTCCAGGGTGCGCCGTTCCCGATCCACACGCCGGCCAACGGCCAGTGGTGGCAGGAGGCGGTGTCCACCGGCGGCTGCACCGACAGCGACCTCACCTGCATCCGCAACTACATCCTCAACACCTACGACGGCGTGGGCGGCGTGAACAAGGCGGCCGGCGTGATCCCGGGCCAGCCCAACGATCCGGTGATGAACTTCACGATCACCGAGCCGGTGAACGCCGACAAGGCGCGGCTGTGGGGTGCGGAGCTCAACTGGCAGCACATGTTCGGCTACACCGGCTTCGGGCTGCAGGCCAACTACACCTGGGTCAAGTCGGGCCTGAGCTACGACAACGCGTCGATCGGCCAGCAGTTCGCGCTGCTCGGCCTCAGCAACAGCGCCAACCTGGTGGGCTTCTACGAGAACGACCACTACGAGGCGCGACTGGCCTACAACTGGCGCGGCCAGTTCCTGTCGGCCGTGGCTGACGCCGCCGGCCCGAACCCGGTGTACACCGAGCCATATGCGCAGGTGGACCTGCGCCTGGGCTACAAGATCGACGACCACACCACGCTGGCCTTCGAGGCACTCAACCTCACCGATGCGGTGTTGCGCTCGCATGAGCGCCACACCAATGAGGTGGTGGAGGTGCAGCAGACCGGGCGTCGATTCGTGGTGGGCCTGAGCTACAAGTTCTGAGCTGTCTGCTAGGGTGCGGCCATGGCCGGTGAGCAGTCTTCGATCGAGCGCGTCGTCATCCTGGGTGGCGGCTCGGCAGGCTGGCTCACCGCCGGCCTGCTGGCCGCGGCCCATGGCCACAGGCTGCAGATCACGCTGATCGAGGCGCCCGACATTCCCACCATCGGCGTCGGTGAAGGCAGCTGGCCGACGATGCGCGACAGCCTGCACGAGATCGGCGTCGGCGAGTCCGATTTCATGCGCGCCTGCGACGCGAGCTTCAAGCAGGGCTCGCTGTTCCGCGGCTGGGCCACGGGTGCGGCCGACGACCTCTACTTCCATCCGTTCACGCTGCCGCACGGCCACATCGAGGCGCCGCTGGTCGCGGCCTGGCAGCGCCTGTGCCCCGCGGCCGCATTCGCCGATCTGGTGTGCTGGCAGCCGCACCTGTGCGCAAACCATCGCGCACCCAAGCAGCTGGCCACGCCCGAATACGCGGCGGTGGCCAACTACGCCTACCACTTCGACGCCGGCAAGCTCGGCCCCTTCCTGCGCCAGCACTGCATACAGCGCTTGGGCGTTCTGTACGTGCCCGACGAGGTGACCGAGGTGGTGGCGCACGATGACGGCGACATCGCCGCGCTGCGCACCCGGGCGCATGGCGAGATTCACGGCGACCTGTTCGTGGACTGCACCGGCTTTCGTGCGCGCCTGCTCGGTGAGCACTACGGCGTGGGCTTCGTGTCGCAACGGCAGGTGCTGCCCTGCGACGCCGCGCTCGCAGTGCAGGTACCGCATGCCCACGCCGACGCGCCGGTGGCGCCGTACACGCTGTCCACCGCGCAGGCGAACGGCTGGATCTGGGACATCGGCCTGCCCTCGCGGCGCGGGGTCGGCTTGGTGTATTCCAGCGCGCACTGCGACGACGAGCAGGCGCTGCACACACTGATGCACTACCTGGAGCGTAGCGGTGCGCGCACGGCCGACGCCACGCCGCGCCGCCTGCGCTTCGAGCCCGGCCACCGCGCCACCTTCTGGCACCGCAACTGCGTGGCGATCGGGCTGTCGGCCGGCTTTCTCGAGCCGCTGGAAGCCTCGGCGCTGGCCTTGATCGAGTTCAGCGCCGGCTTCCTGCGCGACCAGATGCCCGCCACGCGCGAAGCGATGGGCATCGTGGCGCGTCGCTTCGACGAGGCCTGCCGCTACCGCTGGGGGCGCATCGTCGAGTTCCTGAAGCTGCACTACGTGCTGAGCCACCGGGACGACAGCGCGTTCTGGCGCGACCAGCGCAGCACTGCCGCGCTGCCGACGCGCCTGGCCGAGCAACTGGCCCTGTGGCGCCAGCTGCCGCCCTCGCGCCACGACTTCGAGCGCAGCGACGAGCCTTTTCCCTCCGCCAGCTGGCAGTACGTGTTGTACGGCATGGGCTTCCGGCCCGACCCGGTGCTGGCCGCATCGCTGCGCGACACCGAGGCGGCCGAGCAATACTTCCGCGAGACCGTGCAGCAAACGCGCAAGCTGATGCAGGCACTGCCCGACCACCGCAGCCTGCTGCAGCACCTGCAGCAACACGACCTCTCCCGCATCTAGGACCGTTCGATGAGTGCCCCTGTCCTGCTCAACAACATCGACCACAAGGAACTGCGCATCATCACCACGCGCTGCGCGCGCTATGGCGACGACGTGATGGCCGCGCTCACCTTCCCTGCCGAATTCCGCAGCGTGCAGGCGCACTACCCGATCGTGTTCCAGAAGACGGCCGACGGCACGGGCTTCGTGCCGCTGGCGCTGTTCGGCCTGCGCGAAGGCGAGAACCTGTTCCTGTGCGACGAGGGCTGGGACGCCGCTTATGTGCCGCTGTCCATCGAGCGGCAGCCGTTCCTGGTCGGCTTCGACCAGGGCGAGCCGACCGTGCACGTGGATCTGAGCAGCCCACGCGTGGGCACCCGCGAAGGCGAGCCGGTGTTCCTGCCCTTCGGCGGCCACAGCGAATTTCTCGAACGCATCAGCTCGGTGCTGCTCAGCCTGCACGAGGGGGTGAAGAGCACGCCGGCCTTCGTGGCTGCGCTGCTGGAGCACCGGCTGCTGGAGCCGTTTGCACTCGACATCGAGGCGCCCGACGGCACGCAGCACCGCTGGTCGGGTTTCTACACCGTGCAGGAGGAGCGTCTGCAGCAGCTCGGTGGTGCGGCGCTGGAGCAGCTGCAGCGGGCCGGCCACCTGCTGCCCATCTACATGGTGATCGCCTCCACCGGCCGGCTGCGCGATCTGGTGGACCGTTCACAGCAGCGCCTGCGCGCCGCCGCATGCGCGAGCTGAACGACGTCGACCTGGCACGGCTGACGCCGGCGCTGCTGTGCTCGCCAGAGCCGCTGGTGCTGCGCGGGCTGGTGTCGCACTGGCCCGCGGTGCAGGCCGCCGATGCATTGGCCTACCTGCGCCACCACGATGCGGGCGCCGCGGTCGACGCCTGGGTGGGGCCGCCCGAGATCGACGGGCGCTTTCACTACACCGACGACCTGCGCGGATTCAATTTCGAGCGCCAGCGCTTGCCGCTGCGCACCCTGCTCGACGCGCTGGAATGCCACCGCGACGATCCGCAAGCGCCGGCGCTCTACTTCGGCGCGACCGCGGTCGACGCCCTGCTGCCCGGCTTTCGCGCCGAAAATCCGCTCCCGCCCGCGCTCGACGAGCGCTGGCATCCGCTGGTGAGCGCCTGGCTGGGCAACCGCACGCGCATCGGCGCACACCAGGACCTGCCCGACAACCTGGCTTGCGTGGTCGCCGGGCGGCGCCGCTTCACGCTGTTCGCGCCGGACCAGGTGCACTCCCTCTACATCGGCCCACTGGAACACACGCCGGCCGGCCAGCCGGTCAGCCTGGTCGATTTCAAGCGGCCCGACCTGCAGCGCTTCCCGCGCTTCGCGCAGGCGATGGAGCACGCGCAGCAGGTGGAGCTGGGCCCCGGCGATGCGATCTTCATCCCCAGCCTGTGGTGGCACTACGTGGAGGCGCTGGCGCCGGTGAACCTGCTCGTGAACTGCTGGTGGCGCCGCACGCCGATGCACATGGATTCGCCGATGGGCGCGCTGCTGCACGCGATGATGACCGTGCGCGACCTGCCGCCCGAGCAGCGCCAGGCCTGGCGCGCGCTGTTCGACCACTACGTCTTCGAGGCTGGCGAGCACACGGCGGCGCACATCGCCGAGCCTGCGCGCGACGTCCTGGCCCCCCTCGACGACAACGCCACCCGCGCGCTGCGAGCGCGCCTGCTGCGGCGGCTGAACCGCTGAAGGACCTGCGATGAACCTGGCCCACCCCACGCCCTCCTCGCCCGATGCGGCCACGCGGCCGGTGCGCCGCATCGTCATCGCCGGCGGCGGCACGGCCGGCTGGATGGTGGCGGCGCTGCTGTCCAAGACGCTGGGCCGGTGGCTGGACATCAAGCTGATCGAGTCGGACGAGATCGGCACCGTCGGCGTGGGCGAGGCCACGATCCCTACGCTGCTGCTCTTCCACCAGCTGCTGGAGCTCGACGAGCGCGAGGTCATGGCGGCCACTTCCGCCACCTTCAAGCTCGGCATCGCGTTCGAGAACTGGCGCAACGTGGGGCAGCACTACGTTCACTCGTTCGGCCTCACCGGCAAAGACCACTGGACCGCCGGCTTCCAGCACTTCTGGCTCAAGGGCCGCGAGCGCGGCCTGGCGCGCGACTACGGCGACTACTGCCTGGAGCATCGTGCAGCGCTGCAGGGCCGTTTCGCGCACCTGCCGCGCAACGGCATGAACTACGCGTTTCACCTCGACGCCACACGCTACGCCGCGTTCCTGCGCAAGTTCAGCGAGCCGTACGGCGTGCAGCGCATCGAGGGCAAGATCCAGGCGGTGAACCTCGACGAGGCGTCGGGCCACATCGCATCGCTCACGCTCGATTCCGGTGCGGTGATCGAGGGCGACCTGTTCATCGACTGCACGGGCTTTCGTGCGCTGCTGATCGGGCAGGCGCTGAAGGTGCCGTACGAGGACTGGTCGCACTGGCTGCCCTGCGACAGCGCGCTGGCGGTGCAGACCATGGCCGACGGCGAGCCGGCGCCCTACACCCGCTCGATCGCGCATGCCGCCGGCTGGCAATGGCGCATTCCGCTGCAGCATCGCGTGGGCAATGGGCTGGTGTACTGCAGCCGCCACCTGAGCGACGAGCGCGCCAAGGCCTTGCTGCTGGACCAATTGCAGGGCGAGCCGCTCACGGCACCGCGCCAACTGAAGTTCACGCCCGGTCAGCGGCGCGACACCTGGCGCGGCAACTGCGTGGCGATCGGCCTGTCCAGCGGCTTCATCGAACCGCTGGAATCCACCAGCATCCACCTGATCCAGCGCGCCACGATCCGCCTGATGCAGATGTTCCCGTCGGCCGGCATCAGCGCCAGCGACGTGGACGAGTACAACCGCCAGGCGCAGTGGGAGATCGAACACATCCGCGACTTCATCGTGCTGCACTACCACGTGACGCAGCGCGACGATTCGCCGTTCTGGCGCGAGTGCCGCGCGATGGACATTCCGGCCTCGCTGCAACACCGCATCGACCTGTTCGCCGACACCGGTCGCGTGTTCCGCGCACCCAACGAGCTTTTCGCCGAGAACTCCTGGATCCAGGTGATGCTGGGCCAGGGCATCACGCCGCGGCAGCGCCATCCGGTGACCGAGCTGATGGACGACGCGCATTTGCGCAGCTTTCTCGACGGCATTCGTGCCGGAGTGGAGCGCACCGTGGCACAGCTGCCGCCGCACGGCGCCTACGTGCGGCAGTACTGCGACGCCGTGGGCGCCTGAGCGGCGCAACGTTCAGCGCAGGATGCGGCGCGTCGATTCGCGCGGCACCAGCGCCGGCGGCGGCAGGACCACGGTGGGTGTGGCGCCGCGCAGCAGGTCCAGCATGGCCAGCGCGGCCTGGGCACCCATCTCGTACACCGACTGCCGCACCGTGGTCAGCGGCGGGATCGCGTACTTGGCCGGTGCCACGTCGTCGAAGCCCACCAGCGACACGTCGTCCGGCACGCGCACGTTCTTGCGGTACAGCCCCAGCGCGGCGCCGATGGCCGCCTGATCGTTGGCCGCGAAGATCGCGGTGAACGGCGTGCGGCTTTCGAGCAGACGGTTCACGGCCATCAGGCCACCGGCCTCGGTGAAGTCACCGGGCATCACCAGCGCCGGGTCGAACGCGATACCGGCCTGCTTGAGCGCCTGCCGGTATCCGGCCTCGCGCTCCAGGCCGTCCTCGTGGTCCGGGTCGCCAGCGATGAAGGCGATGCGCGTGTGGCCGCACTCGATCAGGTGCTGCGTTGCCAGTACGCCGCCGGAGCGGTTGTCGAAGCCCAGGCTGAACAGCTGCGGGCCCTTCAGCTCGCGCCCGACCACCACCATCGGCACGCGTTTGGCATAGCTTTGCAGCGCGCCGTTCGACAAGCGCCCCGCCAGCACGATCACCCCGTCCACCCGGCGCGACAGCAAGGCGTCAAGCACCTTGCGCTCCTCGACCTCGTTCCAGTGGCCGCTGACGAAGAGCGGGATGTAGCCGGCCGGCTCGAGCTCGTTCTCGATGCCATGCAAGGCCTCGCCGTAGAACGGGCTGCTGATGGTCTGTGTGACCACGCCGATGCTCAAGGTGCGGCCGCCGGCCAGCCCACGTGCCACCGGATTGGGACGGAAGCCGAGCTTCTTGATCGCCGCATCCACCGAGGCCTTCTTGGCTTCACTGACGGTCGCGGTGCCGTTCAGGATGCGCGAGACCGTGCTGGGCGACACGCCCGCATGCTGCGCCACCATCTCCAGGGTGACTACGCCGGCCGCTGGCGCCGCGCCCGCCTTGCTGCGGCGGCGCTGCCCCGGCGCGGGAGAGGGATCTTTTGAAGGCGGTTTCATCGAGTGTCAGTGTAGGGCCTGTGGCGCGTGCCAGCAGACTGCATCGGCGTCGCGGTAGTGGGTGCCGTCGCCTTGTGCGGGCGCATACAGCGCCTGCACGGCGTAGCGCGCCTTGCGGTTCACGTCAAACAGGCCCCAGCCGTCGTCGTCGCCCTTCCACGGTTCGTCGAAGGCCTCGAAGTAGAAGATCTGGCGCGGACTGTCGCGCCACGCCGCAAGGCGGTCCAGGTACATCTTCTGGTTCACCGGGTGGATGCGGTCGGCCTGCGGGCCCACCGCCTTCCAACCGGTTTCCCCGATGGTGACCGGCAGCTCGAAGCCGTGCGCCGCCATGTAGCCCTTGACGGCCGCGTAGTCTGCCTTCGCCTTGTCCAGCATCGCGTCCATCATCGCCATCGCGCGCTGCACCTCGGGTACGCCCTCGTTCTTCCAGGCAAAGCCAGGCACGTACACGCTGTCGAGCAGTGGATAGGTGTGCATCGAGACGAAGTCGATCTCGGCCAGCACGCTGTCGGTGGCGTACTGGTTGCCCACGTTCGCGAACACGGCCCAGTTGTCGTCGGTGGTCACCGGCTGTGTCACCGCGGTGCGTACGCTGCGGATGTAGCCCACCATGTCGGCCGGCGGAATGTGCAGCGACCAGTCCACCATGGTCTCGTTGCCCACGCTCACCGCGAGCACGATGTCCGGGTAGGCCTGCGCCAGCGCGATGCCGTTGGCGATGTTGGCGCGGTTCACCGCATCGGCGCTGGCCTTGGGCCCCTTGATCCAGATGCCCAGCTGCAGCTTCAGGTCGAGCCCGTGCGCGCGGATCGTGCGCAGCACCACGCCGGTGTCGAAGTCGTCAGCCCCGAACACCCGGATCAGCCGGAAGCCGCCCTGCACCAGCAGCCGCAGATCCTGCAGCACTTGCGCCTCGGTGGGCGGGCTTCGGTGGTCCGCGCCGCGGTAGCCCGAGTAGGCCACCGCCTTGCGCGCCAGGAACTCCCCGCTCAGCGCACGGAGCGCCGGGCGGGTATTTGGCAAGGGCGCATTCCCTGCTGCGTCGCCCGCGCGACCGCCACATGCGGACATGGCGGCCATCGCCATCAGCGGCGCGAGCAGGAGGTGGCGGGCGATCGAGAGTGGCGTCATCGATCGATTATTTCTGCAAGCGCTTTCAGCCTTGATCGTGACTTTCCCGAACATGCGCCCCACGACCGGCGCTTGCGCGATGCCGCAGCTGTTGGCGACACTGCGCTGCACACCATGACGCGCCGACCGATCACCTGGCTTGACGACGAACGCCAGCCGCTGCCGCCCACTGCCGACGCGCTCGGGCCCGACTCCGAAGCCCCGGGGCTGTTGGCGGCCGGCGGCGAGCTCAGCATCCCGCGCCTGACCGAGGCCTACAGCCGGGGCGTGTTCCCCTGGTATGGCGAAGGCCAGCCGGTGCTGTGGTGGTCGCCCGACCCGCGCATGGTGCTGCCGGTGGCCGAGTTCAAGCTGACGCGGTCGCTGCGCAAGACCTTGCAGAAGTTCATTCGCACGCCGGGCTGCGAACTGCGCATCGACAGCGCGTTCGAACGCGTGATCCGCAATTGCGCCGGCAGCCAGCGCCCGGGGCAGCACGGGACCTGGATCGTTCCCGAGATGATCGAGGCCTACATCGCATGGCACCGCGCGGGCGCCGTGCACAGTTTCGAGACCTGGATCGACGGCGAACTGGCCGGTGGACTGTACGGGGTGTCGCTGGGGCGCATGTTCTTCGGGGAATCGATGTTCAGCCGGCGCACCGACGCGTCCAAGATCGCGCTGGCGGGGCTCATCTGCTTCTGTCGCGCGAACGGCATCGCCCTGATCGACTGCCAGCAGAACACGACGCACCTGGCATCGATGGGCGCGCGTGAGATCCCCCGTCCGGCGTTCGAGCGCCATCTGGCCCTGACTCTGGGGGAACCTGCGGTGCAGGATTGGACCTATGATGGCTCGCACTGGGCGCAGCTCGGGCTCAGCCCGCAGCCGCCCTCCCCCCACGCGCCGTGACCCACCCCAAAGAGCTCCCGCTCGCGTCGCTGCAGTTCTATGCCACGGCGCCCTATCCCTGCAGCTACCTGCCGGGACGGCTGGCGCGCTCCCAGGTGGCCACCCCCAGCCACCTGATCCACGCGGACACGTATTCGGGTCTCGTGGCGTGCGGCTTCCGCCGCAGCGGCATGTTCACCTACCGCCCCTATTGCGATGGCTGCCAGGCCTGCGTGCCGCTGCGCCTGCCGGTGAACGAATTCGAGCCCACCCGCAGCCAACGCCGCGCGCACAAGCGCCACAGCCACCTGAAGGCCCGCGTGCTGCGCCTGGGCTTCCTGCCCGAGCACTATCAGCTGTACCTGCGCTACCAGGCGGGCCGCCACGCCGGCGGCGGCATGGACCACGACAGCGTGGACCAGTACACCCAGTTCCTGC
>CAMLIZ010000037.1 GCA_946480245.1 uncultured Pseudomonadota bacterium | reverse complement strand
CCTTGAAGCGCTCGCCGCGGTAGTCGGCCTCGCCGAGCTTGTAGCGCTGGATCATCGTGCCCATCGCGCCATCGATGATGGCGATGCGCTGCGCGAGGATCGCGGGCAGCTCTGCGGCGCGGGTGTAGGCGGGCGTCGTTGTCATGGGCGGGATTGTAGAAGTGGGTGCGTGCCCGCGGCATCATCGCGGCCATGCGCTTGAAACCCCTGACCCGCGCCGCACTACTGCTGGCGGCCATCGCCTTCGCGGCGGCGCTTACCTGGGCGGCGCCCCGGCTGAAGCACCGCTTCTATACGCACGGCCTCACGATCGACGTGGTGGCACGTGGTCTGGACACGCCGTGGGCACTGGCCTTCCTGCCCGACGGGCGCATGCTGGTCACCGAGCGCCCGGGCCGCATGCGCATCATCGAGCCCAACGGCCATATCGGCGCGCCCCTGGCCGGGCTGCCCGCGGTGTACGCGCATGGCGAGGGTGGCCTGCTGGATGTGGCGCTGGATCCGCATTTTGGCGACAACCACCTCGTGTACTGGAGCTACGCCGAACCGGATGCAGCCGGCACGGCGGCCAGCACCGCGATTGCGCGCGGGCGCCTCGACGGCAGCCTAATCGCCGACGTGCAAGTGATCTACCGCCAGACGCCGAAGACGGGCGATTCGCGCCACTTCGGCTCGCGCCTGCTGTTCGCGCCCGACGGCCGGCTGTTCATCGGCCTGGGCGATCGGCATCGGCAGGACGACGCGCAGAGCCTGGCCTCGGCGCACGGCAAGATCCTGCGCCTCGACCCGGACGGCAGCGTGCCGGCCGACAACCCCTTCGTCGGCCACCCCGGTGCGCTGCCCGAGATCTGGTCGCTCGGCCACCGCAACGTGCAGGGGCTGGCCTGGCGCGGCAGCGCCGGCGAGCTGTGGGCCAGCGAGCACGGCCCGCTGGGCGGCGACGAGCTGAACCTCATCCACCCCGGCCGCAACTACGGCTGGCCGGTGATCACCTACGGCTGCGAGTACCGCACCTGCGCGAGGATCGGCGAGGGCACCGCCAAGCCCGGCCTGGAGCAACCGGTGGCCTGGTGGGGGCCGCAGTCGCACCCGCCCAGCGCGCTGCTGTTCGTGAGCAGCCCGCGCTTTGCCGACTGGCAGGGCCAGTTGCTGATCGCGCGTCTCGACGGCGGCTTCACCCGCGTGCAGCTCGACGGCGACCGGGTGGTGTCGCAGGAGGAGCTGTTCCTGGCCGGTAACGAGCGCGTGCGCGACCTGAAGCAAGGGCCAGACGGCTGGCTTTATGCGGTGGTGAACCTGCCGGAAGGCCGCATCCTGCGCCTGCGGCGCTAGGCCGCGCGCTGCGCCAGCACGGCGCGCACCTCGCCCTCGGCATCCGGCACGCCGCGCAGCTGGGAGAACCGCGCATCCCCTGCCAGCCGCCGCATCACGCCCGCGCCCTGCCCGGCCCCCACCTCGAAAGCCAGCCAGCCGCCAGCGCGCAGGTAGCGCGGCGCCTCGCGCAGCAGGCGCTGCAGGATGCGGATGCCGAGCGGGCCGCCATCGAAGGCCAGCGCCGGCTCATGGGCGGCAATCTCGGCGGCCATTTCGGGCACACGGGCCGACGAGATGTACGGCGGGTTGCAGGTGAGCACATCCACCTGGCCCACGAAGGACGGCGTGTCGAAGGGCGCCAGCAGGTCGCCTTGATGCAGCTGCACGCGCTCTCCGAGCCCCAGGTGCTCGGCGTTGCGGCGCGCCAGCGCCACCGCCTGGGGCGAGAGATCTGCGGCATGCACGCGTGCGCCGGGCACGCGTGACGCCATCGCCAGTGCCACGTTGCCGCTGCCGGTGCACACGTCGATGGCCAGCGGCGGCCCGGCGCGCGCAGCCTCGGCCAGCAGCGCCGCGGCGGCCGCAGCCAGCAGCTCGGTCTCGTGGCGCGGGATCAATGCGTCGGGCCCGGCCAGCATCTCCAGCCCCATGAAGCGCTGCCGGCCGGTCAGGTGCGCCAGCGGCATGCCGGCCAGCCGCTGCTGCACCAGCGCGTCGAAGTGGGTGCGCTGTGCGTCGTCGAGCAGGGGCGGCTCGCGCTCCAGCGCCGCAGCCGGTGACAAGGGCACGCCCGCGGCCAGCCACGCCAGTGCGCGCACGGCGGCATCCGGCGTGTCCTCGGGCTTGTCGGGCAGCGTGGACAGAGCCGCCAGCGCCATGCGCGCGGCGGCCAGCGCGTCAGCGGCCATCGGCGGGCAGCACCGGCTCGATCAGCGCCGGCGCGGCATGCAGCGGCGCGGTGGTACGGCGCTTGGTGTCGATGTCGTCGTACACGGCCTGCGCCTGCGTTGCCGTGAGGTTCAGGGCCTCGGCCAGCTCGTGCACCGGCCGCGCGTGATTGCGCGCCCACAGCGCGATGTCCATCTGCGCATAAGGCAGCGAGAAGTAGAACTCGTCCTGCCCCTGGGCGAGGCTGTAGGTGTCGGTCGTGGGCTGCGCGTTGGCCACCGCGTCGGGCAAGCCGAGGTGGCGCGCCATCGCATACACCTGGGTCTTGTACAGGTGAGCGATGGGCTTGAGGTCGGCCGCGCCGTCGCCGTTCTTCACGAAGAATCCCTGGTCGTACTCCAGCCGGTTCGGCGTGCCGATCACGGCGTAGTTGAGCCGGTCGGCGTGGTAGTACTCGATGGTCTTGCGCACACGCTGCTTGTGGTTGGTGGCGGCCACGATCTGCAGGTACTGCTTCAGCGGCAGCCGCGCCTGGCTGCGCTCGCCGTCCGGCGACTGCACGATCAGGTTGAAGAAGTGGATGCCGCCGGGCACGCCCGCCGCGATCGCGATCTTGCAGCGCCAGCCCTCGCCATAAGCAGGGAACACGGCGCGGATCGCCTCGTCGCGTTGCGCGTAGCAGCCCAGGCCCACCAGTGCCGGGGTGATGTTCACGCTCTCGTACGGCAACCCCAGGTGCTCGGCCACCTCGCGGCCGCGGCTCTCGCTGCTGCTGCTCGAATCCTGCTCGGGCAGCAGCAGGCCGTAGACCTTCTTGGGCCCGAAAGCGCGCGCAGCGAGCGCGGCGCACACGCCGCTGTCCACCCCGCCGGAGATCGCGATGACGACGCCGCGCCTGCGCTGCCCGGCCACGGTGTCGACCATCCACGCGCAGATGCGCTCCACCTCGGCGGCCACGTCATAGGCCAACACCTCGGGGCCGAGGCGCGCGGGCGTGCCGCCCATCAGGCAGCTGCCGCGGTGCGGCCGGTCTTGCGCAGCACGTAGCCCTCGATCGCGTTCAGGCTGTCGAGGTTCTCCGGCACCATCTCCTCGTCGTCGACCGCGATGCCGTAGGTCTCCTCGAGGAACATCACCAGTTCGAGGAACCCGGTCGAATCCACCAGGTGGTGGGTCATGAAGGAATCGCCGTCGGCGAAGTTCGCGCGCTTGGCGCCCATCAGGAAGTTGTCCTGGATGAACTCGCGCACCTGGGCCTTGATGTCGCTCATGGTCTGTCGAACCGTCAAAGAAGGGAACTAGGCGAGGCCGACCTTGCGGATCTTGCCGGTGTCGGTCTTGGGCAGCGCCTCGACGAACTCCACATGCTTGGGCGCCATGAAGCTCTCCAGGCGCTCGAGGCAATGCCGGATCACGTCGCGCTCGGTGAGCGTGGCGCCCGGTTTCAGTGTCACATACGCCTTCACCGCCTGGCCCAGCACGAGATCAAGGACACCGACGACTGCGACTTCGTACACGCCCTCCAGGCTCTGGATCGCGTTTTCCACCTCGCGCGGGCTCACCTTCTCGCCGCGGCTCTTGATGATGTCGTCGCGGCGCGCCACGAAGTACAGCCAGCCCTCGGCGTCGGTGCGGAACAGGTCGCCCGAATACAGCACGCGCTCGCCGGGCAGCGGCCCGGGCTTCAGGCGTTTGGCGGTTTCCTCCGGCTTCTCCCAGTAGCCCAGCATCACGTGGCTGCCGCGGATCACCAGCTCTCCGGTGCTGCCGTTGGGCAGGCGCCGGCCCTCGTCGTCGACCAGCCACAGCTCCTCGTTGGGCATGCCGCGGCCCACGCTGGTGGGGCGCGTGTCCAGTTGCTCGGGCGGCAGGTAGGTCACGCGCTTGCATTCGGTGAGGCCGTACATCGAGAACAAGGTGGCCTGCGGGAACAGCCCGCGCAGCTCGCGGATGTGCGCCTCCGACAGCGCCGCCGCGGTGTTGGTGATCATGCGCAGCGCCGACAGGTCGAAGCGCGCCAGGTTCTTCAGCGCGAGCAGCATCGCGAACATCGTCGGCACGCCGGGGAACACGGTGACGCGCTCGCGCACCATGGTCTCCAGCACCGGGATCGGGAACGTGAAGCCGCGCTCCAGCACCACGGTGGCGCCGACGCGCCAGCTCATCAGCACCTGGTACAGGCCGTAGTCGAAGGCCAGTGGCAGCGCGCACAGCACGGTGTCGCTGCCCTGCAGGCCGAGGTAGGTGCTGACCGAGGTGCAGGCCGTCACCATGTTGAGGTGCGACAGCATCACGCCCTTCGGAAAGCCGGTGGAGCCCGAGGTGTAGATGATGCTGGCGAGGTCGCAGTCGATGGTGCCGGGGTCGGGCGGCGGCGGCGCGTTCACCGCCTCGGGCCAGCGCTGCACGCGCACGTCTTCCAGGCCCTCGTCGTCCCCGGCCACCACCACCGTGTGCACGCTCGGCGTCTGGCCGATCGCGCTGCGCCACACGTTGCCGAGCGTGGCCTGAGTGAGCAGCGCGGCCGCCCGCGCGTCGCGCAGCATGTAGGCCAGCTTGTCGTCCTTGGTGAGCGCATTCACCGGCATGAACACGGCGCCGAGGCGCAGCACCGCCAGCAGGCCGGTGACGAAGTCGACGCCGTTGTCGAGGAACAGCGCCACGCGGTCGCCGCGCACCACGCCGCGCTGCTGCAGCAGGCGCGCAAGCGTGTTGGCGCGCTCGTCCAGCTCGGCGTAGGTGTGGCGGCCCGGGCCGCACACCAGCGCGGTGTGGGCAGGGCGGCGGGCCAACGTGGCGTCGAAGAAGTGGTGCAGCAGCATCGGTTCAAGGCGCAGTGAAGACGGCCGGCTGCACGAACTGGCGGTGCAGCATCTGCGTGGACAGCACGCCGACGAAGGCCATGTTGTCGGGGAAGCCGATCGCGCGCCCGCTGGCGCACTTGGCGCACAGGCGTTGCACGGCGTCGGCGTCGAACAGGCCGGCGGCGTTGATCTCGGCGGGGCTCAGCAGCTCGGCCACCGGCTCGATCAGCCGCCCCTCGTGAAAGAAGCTGGCACTGTCGGGCGCACGGTACGGCTGCTTGGTGCGGGTGCGGATGCTGTCGGGCACATCCGCGCGCACTGCCTGCTTCAGCAGGTACTTCTCGGTCAGCCCGCGCAGCTTCCAGGCCGGCGGCAGCTGGTTGGCGAACTCGATCACGCGGTGGTCCAGGAAGGGCACGCGCCCTTCCACCGAAGCCGCCATCGCGACGCGGTCTCCCTGCGCGGCCAGCAGGTAGCCCGACAGCAGCGTATGCGCCTCCACGTACTGGTCGCGGCACATCGGCGCCCAGCGCGCGATGTCGGCCGGCAAGGTGGCGGCGAGTTCGTCGTGCGGGTCGGTGCGCAGCGCATCGGCCACCTCGGGCCGCAGGAACTGCAGCACGCGCCGCGTGCTGGCGATGCGCGTGGCGTGCGCGAACCAGGGCTGGTCGCGGTGTTCCAGCCCGTCACTGAAGAAGCGCTGGGTGAGCCCGCGCGCGGCGGCCGGCGAATGCGCCAGGTACGGGTACAGGCGGTCGAGGATGCGCCCGCGCCAGCGCGACCCAGGCTGGCGCGCGAGGAAGCGGCGGATCTTGGCCTCCTTGAAGAGGTCGTAGCCGCCGAACACTTCATCCGCGCCTTCGCCGGTGAGCACCACCTTGAAGCCGGCCGCACGCACCTGGTCGGCCAGCAGCATCAGCGGCGTGGGCGCGGTGCGCACCAAGGCCGTCTCCGCGTGCCACACGGTGCGTGCGAACGCCGCGCCGATGTCGTGCCGCGACACGCGCAGCGACGTGTGCTCGGTGCCGAGGTGGCGCACCAGCGCCTGCTGGTGCTGGCTCTCGTCGAACTCGGCGTCGTCGAAGGTGAGCGAGAACGTGCGCAGCGGGGTGTCGCTCTGGTGCCGGATCAGCGCCGTGACGATCGACGAATCGAGCCCGCCGCTCAGGTACGCACCCACCGGCACGTCGGCGCGCAGCTGCAGCCGCACGGCGTCGATCAGCAGTGCGCGCAGCTCGTCGGCGGCATCGGCCTCGCGGCGGTGGGGGTCGAAGTGTTCAGGGAAGGACCAGTCCCAGTAGCGCTGCACGCGCGTGGCTGCGCCCTCCACCACCATCAGGTGTCCGGGCGGCAACGCGTGCACGCCATCGAACACGCTGCGCCCTTCGAGCGGCGCCCAGTAGCTGAACACCTGCGCCAGTGCATGCGGGTCGATGCGCCGCGTCACCTCTCGCTGCGTGAACAGCGCCTTCACCTCGGAGGCAAACAGCAGCCGGCCACCCGCCAGCGTGTAGTACAGCGGTCGGATGCCGACGCGGTCGCGCGCCAGCAGCAGGCGCTGGCGCCGGTCGTCCCACAGCGCGAGCGCGAACTGGCCGTTGAGCTGCTGCACGAACGCGTCGCCGTGCTCCTCGTACAGGTGCACCAGCACCTCGGTGTCCGACTGCGTGCGGAACACGTGGCCGGCGCGCTGCAGCGCGGCGCGCAGCTCCACGTAGTTGAAGATCTCGCCGTTGAACACCACGCGCACGCGGCCGTCCTCGTTGGCGATCGGCTGCGCCCCGCCGGCCGGATCGATGATGGCCAAACGCGCATGCGCCAGCCCGACCGGCCCGTGCACCTCCAGCCCGGTGCCGTCCGGCCCGCGGTGGTGCAGCGCCGCGATCATCGTGCGCAGTTCCGCTTCCGCCACGGGGCGGCCGTGTGCGAGACGATGGATGCCGGCGATGCCGCACATGCTCAGCCGCCGTCTCGATCGAAGGCCGTGACGTACCAGCAGCTGGGCGGCGGCGGCGGGTTCGCGCCTTCCACCAGGTACAGCGGCATCTCATCGTGGCGCTTCACGAAGCCCGCCGCCTGCAGCTGGGCCGACACCTCCGGCGCGCCGAAGAACTCCAGCGAGACGCGCTGCACGCCGCCCAGGCCGCGCGCATGCCAGGCAAAGCCGCGCATCAGGCGTGCGGTGTCGTGCAGCGGGTCGGCGCAGAGAAAGTCGACCACCACCGCCAACGCCGCCTCGCGCTGCCACACCACGTAGCCCAGCAGCTCGCCCGTGGCATCGCGTGCCAGTGACACCGTGGAGCGGCCGGGCACCTCGACCGCGAAGCGCCATTCGAGCCAGTGGCGCGAGCGCTCGGACAGCAACAGCGCACTGCTGCGGCGCTGCCACAACGCATCGAGCTCGGCGTCGAAGTGCACCGAATCCTGCCAGCGCAGCCGGCGCGCGCTGCCGGGCCTGGCCGCGTCGCGCAACCAGAGTGCAGCGTCGGCCAGCGGCGCCAGCACCGCCGCCAGAGCCGCCGGAAGGCGGCGTGCCAGCAACTCGCGCGTGCGCAGCGGCCGCGTCCAGCGCTCCACGTTGCCCACGCGCTGCAGACCGGAGCGCTTGCACACCGCGGCCGACTTCTCGTTGGCGAAACCGTAGATCCAGTCGCAATGCGTGCGGCCGAGTGCAAGCGCCCGCTTCATCAGCTGCAGTGCCGGCCCGAGCGTGCGGTGCGATTCGCCGACTGCATAGTCCGCCAATCCGGCCACCTGCCAGCGGCGCCCCCCGTGATGGAACACCCGCGACTGCAGGCATTGCACGCCTGCCACCTCGGCAAGGTCCTCCTGCTGCAGCAGCAAGGTGGCACCGACGCCGCCGGGGTTGCGCAGGTAGCGATGTTGCAGGCGCCGATGTGCAGCCTGGAGCGTGAGCGCACGCAGGCAGCGCGCCCACAGCGCGGCAATGGCTTCGGCGTGATCGGCAATGGCGACCTGTCGAACCGAGTACTTCGACGACATGCTTTCGGCCCGACGGCCCCCTCCATGCCGGCGGGACCTTGTGCAATGGCCCGGGCGGCGAATGATCGTAGCAGTGGGCCCCGGCCGCATCGCCCCCCAACATGGGCGATGCGGCCGGGGCGGGGCATGCACTTTGCCAAATATGTCGCGGCTTCACGCCGCCCGCGCTCTCGCACAGAATCGCCGCATGCCCTTGCCCCCCTGTCCCGCCGCCAAGGTCGTCGCGCGACCCGAATTGCTGGCGTGCGAGGAGTGCGACGCGCTGTACCGCCGCGTTCACCTCGGCCATGCCGAGCAGGCGCGCTGCCTGCGGTGCGGCAATCTGCTCGGGCGCGGTCATCGCATCAGCCTGCACGCGCTGCTGGCCCTCACCCTGACGGCGCTGGTGGTGTTCCTGATCGCCAACCTGGAGCCGGTGGTGCTGCTCAACCTGAGCGGCATGCGAAACAGCGCCACCTTGCCCAGCGCGCTGTGGGCCACGTGGGTCAGCGGCGAACACCTGCTCGCGCTGCTGGCGGCCGCCGTGGCGCTCGTGTTCCCGCTGCTCGTGATCGTGCTGCGGCTGTATGCGCTGCTGCCGCTGCTGCTGCACGACCTGCCGCCGCGCTGGGTGGCCATGCTGCGCCTGCTGCGCGGCGTGGAGCGCTGGAGCATGGTGGAGGTGCTGATGCTGGCGGCGCTGGTGTCGATGGTGCGCATCGCCGGGCTGGCCCAGGTGGTACCGGGCGTCGGGCTGATGGCTTTCGGCGCGCTCGCGCTCCTGCTGGCCGCGCTGCAGTCGGCCGGCGAACACCGGCTGTGGCAGCTGGCGGAGTTGCCATGAGCACCGTGCCGACCCTGCATTGCGCTGCCGCACTGGGCCTGCACGGCTGCCGCACCTGCGGGCTGGTGAGCGAGGTGCACGGCAGCCTGCAGGCGGTGTGCTGCCCGCGCTGCGGCGCCGCGCTGCAGCACCATGCGGCGCTCGGCCTGCAGCGCGCCTGGGCTTACCTGATTGCCGCCGCGGTGCTGTACGTGCCGGCCAATCTGCTGCCGGTGATGACCACGGCCGACGTGCTGCACGGGCGCGAGCAGCACACGATCCTGGGCGGCATCCTCGAGCTGTGGCAGACCGACGAATGGGCGCTGGCGCTGATCGTGTTCGTGGCCAGCATCGTGGTGCCGCTGCTGAAGATGGCCGCGCTCGGCCTGCTCGCCTTCAGCGCACAGCGCCGCGCCACCTGGGCGCAGGCCGAACGCACGCGGCTGTACCGGATGGTGGAGGCGGTGGGGCACTGGTCGATGCTGGACGTGCTGGTGGTCGTGCTGCTGGTGGCGATGGTGCGTTTCGGCCCGCTGGCCAGCGTGCGCGCCGAGCCGGGCATGCTGGCCTTCGGCGCCGTGGTCGTGCTGACGATGCTCGCCTCCGGCGCCTTCGACCCCCGCCTCATCTGGAACCCGCGCCCGGCCGCCGATGACTGACCCCTCATCTCCCGCCACCGACCCGCCGGCGCCGCGCGTGGAACGCCGCAGCCCGACCCGCCTGTCGCTGGTGTGGCTGGTTCCGCTGCTGGCCGTGCTGGTGGGCCTCGGCCTGCTGCTGCGCACTTGGCTGGACAGCGGGCCGACGATCGTGATCGAGTTCCGCACCGCCGAAGGCCTGCAGGCCGGCAAGACCGAGGTGCGCTACAAGGAAGTGCCGGTGGGCAAGCTCACGCGCGTGGCACTGTCGCCCGACCTCGGCCGTGTGCTCGCCACGGTGGACCTGGACAAGAGCGCCGCCCGCATGGCGGTGCAGGACACGCGCTTCTGGGTGGTGCGCCCGCGCGTCGGCACCGCGGGCGTGTCGGGCCTGGGCACCTTGCTGTCGGGCGCCTACATCGGCGTGGACGCCGGCAGCTCCGACAAGCCGCGCAAGCGCTTCGTGGGGCTCGAGCAGCCGCCCTTCGTGCTGCGCAACGAACCCGGTCGCCAATACGTGCTGAAGGCAGGCGACCTGGGCTCGCTGGACATCGGCTCGCCCGTGTACTACCGGCGCATCCGCGTCGGGCGCGTGGTGGGCTACGCGCTCGACCCTGCGCACGATGAACTGGCCGTGCAGATCTTCGTGGAAGCGCCCAACGCCACGCTGGTCACCACTCACACCCGCTTCTGGAACGCGAGCGGCGTGAACCTGTCGCTCGGCGCCGGCGGCCTGAAGCTGGACACGCAGTCGCTCGCGTCGGTGGTCGCCGGTGGCGTTGCCTTTGCCAACCCCGAGGGGGCGGCCAGCGCGCCGCAGGCCGCCGAGGGCGCCCGCTTCACGCTCTTCACCGACAGGCAGGCAGCGATGGCGCCGCCCGACGGCGCCGCATTCCCGGTACGCATGGTGTTCCCGCAGAACTCCCGCGGACTCGCGCTGGGCGCGCCGGTCGAGGTGCTGGGCGTGGAGGTTGGCAAGGTCACCGCGATCCGGCTGCGACACGACCCGCAACGGCAGCGCTTCGAGGTGGAGGTGCGCGCCGACCTGTACCCGCATCGCCTGGGCGTCCACGGCCAGCCGGGTGTGCCGGCCGACGATCGCGCCTTGATGAAGATGCTGGTCGAGCGCGGACTGCGTGCGCAGCTGCGCAACGGCAGCCTGGTCACCGGCCAGATGCTGGTGGCGCTGGAGTTCCCGCGCCAGAAGCAGGCACCGGCCGAGTTCGATGTCGCCGCCCCTGTGCCCACGTTGCCCACGATACCGAGCGCGTTCGGCGCGCTGCAGCCGCAGCTGCTGCAGATCGTGAAGCGCCTGTCGGACGTGCGCTTCGACGAGATCGGCCAGGGCGTGCAGGACACGCTGCGCGCGGCCACCGCCGCGATCCGCCAGCTCACGCCGCAGGCGCAGCGCACGCTGGCCGACGTGCAGCGCACGCTCGAGCAGGCGCAGCGCACGCTGGGCAGCGCACAGCAGTCGCTGGCCCACATCGACGAGAACATCACCGACGCCGACGCCCCCTTGCAGCGCAACGCCCAGGCCACGATGGACGAGTTGCAGCGCGCCGCGCGCGCGATGCGCGTGCTCGCCGACTACCTGCAACGCCATCCGGAGTCGCTGCTGCGCGGCAAGCCGGGCGACCTGCCGCTGGACCAGCCTTACGTGAAGCCATGACATCCCGCTTGCCGCTCCTGCTGATGCCCGCGCTGCTGGCCGCCTGCGCCACGCGGACGCCCACGCAGTTCCACACGCTGCTGGAGCCCGGTGCCGCGGCGCCGGCCCTGACCAGCGGGCTGCGCTTTCGCATCGAAAGCCCGGTGCGCGTGCCGCCGCAGGTAGACCGACCCCAGCTCGTGTTGCGCCGTGCCGACGGCAGCCTGCAGGTGCTGGAGCAGCAGCGCTGGGTGGCGCCATTGGCCGACGAATGGCGCGACGCGATCGCCGGGGCGCTTTCACAACGGCTCGGTGCGCTCGATGTGTCGCGCATCGCGGCGCCGCCGGGGCCGGCGCCTTATCGCGTGCAGCTCGAGCTGCAGCGCTTCGACAGCCAGCCGGGTGCCGAGGTGGCGCAGCAGGCGCTGTGGAGCGTCGCCTTGCCGGGGCAGGCCGCCCCCGCATTGACCTGCCAGAGCGCGGTGACCGAATCCGCCGGCGCCGATGCCGCTGCCGTGGCCGCCGCGCAGCGCCGCGCCACGCAACGCGTGGCCTCGGCCGTGGCGGGTGCGATCAGCGCGTTGCAGCAAGGTCGGCCGCCCGCCTGCCCCTGAGCAGCGCCGCGCGCGATCAGCTCAGTGCAGCGCCGACGGGACGGTATCGACGAACAGCCTGCTCTGCAAATCGAGCTTCTGCGGCTGCGTGTCGTCCATCACCCACAGCGCCAGTGACGGCGGCGCCATCGGCTTGGCGATCAGGAAGCCCTGCAGCTCGTCGCAGCGCAGCCCCAGCAGCAGGTCGCGCTGGGCCTCGGTCTCCACCCCTTCGGCCACCACGCGCAGGCCCAGCGCGTGCGCCAGGCTCACCACGGCGTCCACCACGGCCAGCGCGTCGGCGCTGTGCGCCAGGTCGGCGACGAAGCTGCGGTCGATCTTGAGCTGGCGCGCCGGCAGCTTGCGCAGGTAGGCCAGGCTGGAATGGCCGGTGCCGAAGTCGTCGATCGCCAGCATCACGCCCACCTCGGCCAGCTGGCTGAATGCGCGCATCGTGGCCTGGGTGTCCTCCATCGCCACCGACTCCGTGATCTCGAAGCTCAGCAACTGCGGCTCCACGCGATGCTGGCGCAGCGCGCGCTCGATGCGCGGCACCAGGTCGTCCTGGCGCAACTGGTGAACCGACAGGTTCACCGCCACGCGGATGCGCAGGCCTTCGTCGAGCCAGGCGCGCACCTGGCGGCAGGCCTCGTCGATCACCCAGGCACCGAGTGCGCCGATCAGGCCGAAGCGCTCGGCCACCGGGATGAACAGCTGCGGCGTCACGATGCCCAGCGCCGGGTGGCGCCAGCGCACCAGCGCCTCGGCGCCGGTGACCTGCGCGGTGCGCGCGTCCACCTTGGGCTGGTAGTACAGCTGCAGCTCGCGGCGCTCCATCGCCAGCCGCAGGTCGCGCTGCAGCTCCACCTGGTCGCGCACGTCGATCTCCATGCGCGGCTCGAAGAACGCGAAGGTGGAGCCGCCCACGCCCTTGGCGGCGTACATGGCCGCATCGGCATTGGCGATCAGCTTGGCCACCGGGCCGTGCTGCGGGAACAGCGCAATGCCGATCGAGCACGACAGGCTCACCTCGGCGTCGTGCGGCAGCGCATAGGTGCGGCTCAATTCGCGCAGCACGCGCTGCGCGAGCGCCGACGCCGCCCACGGATGCTCGGGCTGCTCCAGCAGCAGCAGGAACTCGTCACCGCCCACGCGCGCCACCGTGTCTTGCTCGCCGGCCAGCGCCTGCAGGCGCCGGCCCACCTGGCGCAGCACTTCGTCACCGGCCGCATGGCCGAACGAGTCGTTGATCGGCTTGAAGCCGTCGAGGTCGATGAACAGCACCGCCAGCCCGGGCGGGGCGCGCCCCACGCGCTCCAGCGCCTGTTGCAGACGCTCCTCGAACAGCAGACGGTTGGGCAGGCCGGTGAGCGGGTCGCCGAACGCCAGCTCGCGCAGCTGCTGGTTGGCGTCGCGCAACGAGGCGGCCAGTTGCTGCGTGCGCCCGCGCGAACGAAGGTCGACCAGCGCGCTCAGCAGCAGCATGGCGGCGGCCAGCGCACCCGCAGCAGCCAGGTGCAGCAGGTTGTCTTCGAGCACGACGTTCGCACCATTCGCCGCGTTGCGGCTGTGCACGTCCACCGCGCCGAGTGCGCTGAACTGCATCAGGCCGAAGGCGGCGGTCAGCAGCAGCGCGCCCAGGATGCCGCGCTTGAACAGCGGCCCGGCACCCGGCACGCGTTCGGCCGTCATCATCATCGCGGCCAGCAGGCAGGGCCCGCCCGCCAGTACGGCCGAGGCGGCCAGATCCTCGTCGGCCAGCGCAGGCAACGGACGCAGCGCGGGCAGCGCGAGCGTGGTGCGCAGCACCAGCAGCATCGCCACCGTGAGCGACACACCCACCAGTGCGCCGCCCTTCCAACCGCTGGGCAACACGGCGGCGGTGACCAGCACCGCAGCGGCCGCCAGCACGGCCAGGACCCAGCAGGCGAACAGCACGTCGCCTCGATAGCCGGCCGCCCAGCCGCTGGCGGCCAGCATCAAGGTCTGCGCCGACCACCAGCCGCTGCCGACGCCGATGGCGCCGCCCAGGCCCCAGCCGGCAGCGACGATGCGATCGTCGGACTGAAGCTTGCGCAAGGTGTAGGCCAGCGCGAACGACGCCAACGCGGCCACCGCCAGCGCCCCGGCGAAGCGGGGCGCCTGGAGCGCTGACAACAGGTTCCAGGGAAGGTGGTCGATCACGGCCGGCAACAGGAGAGCACGGCGATTGTGCGGGCCGGGGTGTCGGCGACAGCCCCCCGCTTCGAGGGGCGGGTTATCGCGTAAAGCCGATGCCGCGACGCTGCCGCACCTCGGGCTTCACGCGGTGCTCGCTCTCCAGCTGCGACAGGAACTCGTCGGCCTGCAGCGGCGCGCCCAGCACCTCGGCCTGGCGCCGCACGGCGGCAAAGTCGCCGTGCGCCAGCTGGTCGAGCTGGGCCAGGCGCTGGCGCTGCTCGGCGGTGAGGCGCGCGGCGTCACCGGCCAGCGCCTCGTTGACGAACATGCGCTCGCGCTGTGCTGCATCCAGCGGCTTGAAGCGCAGCTTGAAGGTGAAGCGGCGCAGCGCCGCCTCGTCGACGTCGTCGAACAGGTTGGTGGTGCAGATGAACACGCAGGCGTTGCGCTCCATGCCCTGCAGCATCTCGTTGACCTCGCTCACCTCGTGGTGGCGCTCGGCCATGCGCCGGCTGCGCAGGAAACTGTCGGCCTCGTCGAGCAGCAGCACGGCCTGCTCGGCCTCGGCCTCCTCGAACATGCGCGCCATGTTGGCCTCGGTCTCGCCGACGTACTTGCTCATCAGGTCACTGGCCTGGCGCACCAGCAGCGGCCGACCGAGCGCACTGGCGATGTGCTCGGCCAGCGCGCTCTTGCCGGTGCCCGGCGGCCCGTGGAAGCACAGCGTGCCGTGGCTGCGGCGCTTGAGCGCCTCCACGATCGCCGGGATCGCAAACCGAGACTCGACGTTCAGCAGCCCGAGGTCGTACTGCGTCACCACCGCGCGTGCGCCGCGGCCCGCGGCGCCGCCCAGCGCCTTGTCGGCATTGGCGAGCTGGCGCTCGATGAGGCTTTCCACGCGCCCGCTCTCCGGGCCGGCGGTCAGCATGGCGAAGCGCACCGCGGTACGGATCTGCGCCGGCGTGAGCGCGCGCTGCTCCGCCAGCCGGGCTGCGAAGTCCTCGGCCACCGGCACGCCGGCCAGCGCGCGCCGCACCAGGGTCGCGCGCGCGCCGGGCGGCGGCGACTTCAGCTCCAGGTGGTACTGGAAGCGGCGCCGGAACGCCGGGTCGATCTGGTCGATGCGATTGGTGACCCACAGCACGGGCACCGGGTTGGTCTCGAGTATCTGGTTGACCCAGGCCTTGCCGCTGACGCTGCCGGAGGGCGGGGCATCGCCGGAGTCGAGCCGCGCCATCAGCTGCGCGGTATCGGTGGACAGCGGCGGGAACACGTCCTCCACCTCGTCGAACAACAGGGCCACCTGCTGGCCGCCCTTCAGGAACACCTGGCTGATCTGCAGCGAGCGGTAGCGGTCGCGGCCGGACAAGCTGTTGCCGTCCCGGTCGGCGTACTCCACCTCGTACAACTGCAGCCCGGCCTCCTGCGCCGCCACCTTGGCGAGTTCGGTCTTGCCGGTGCCCGGCGGCCCGTACAGCAACACGTTGACGCCCGGTTCCTTGCGCTGCGTGGCATGGCGCAGCAGCGCCGTCAGCACCTGAAGGTCATCGGCGATGAACTGGAAATCAGCGGCGCACAGCTCGCTGGCGCCCACCGGCCGCGTGAACACGGCCATCAGGTCGCCCGGGCCCTCGTATTCGCGCATCAGCACCGGCGGCAGTTGCTCGCTCACCTTCATCAGGTCCGCGAGATCGGTGATGTTGTGTTCGGAGATCAGGTTCTCGACCATGCCGATGCGCTCGAGCCGCGAGCCCACGCGCAGCGCCTCGGCCACGTCGCGCTGGTCCACGCCGGCCACCGACGCGATCGCGGCATACGCTTCCTGCGCGTTCGACACCTTGAACTCCACCAACAGCCCGCGCAGGTCGCGCTGGTAACGGGCCAGCGTGCCGTACAGCAGCAACGCGCGCTCGGCCGGATTCAGCTGCAGCAGGCCGGCCAGCGCGTCGATGTTCTTCTCGACCAGCGTCGATTCCTTCTTCAGGCTGCGAGCCAGCCATTCCGCGGTGGCCCCCAGCACGGCCAGCAGGTCTTTCGGCGCATCCTTGATGTACTCGTCGATGTAGAAGAACAGCGTGCCTTCCTCATACGGGCCGCGCCAGGCGCCATAGCGCTCTAGGAAGGCCTTGTCGCTCAACACATCGTGGCCCTTCCAGGCCTCGATGCCGCGGCAGCGGCGCGCCAGGAAGGAGCGCACCCGGCCGAGCGCGGAGGCCGGCCACACCAGGTGGCGGCCGGTCAGGCTGAGCAGGCTGCCCCAGTCGCGACGCAGGTTGAAGCGGCCGGCGTGCTGCATCGTGAGCGCGAGCACGAAGTGCGAGCACATGCGATCGAGCACCGGCGCCTGCGAAAGGCCCGGCGACAGCAACACGCGTGTGTCGACAGCTGTGGTGCGTGGCATGGAAAGCAACCCGCCGCCCGAAGGAGGCTGCGGCGATCTTGGCGCACTGTTCCGATGCGGGCAAGGGCCGGGCGGCGGAAAGAAACGACAAGGGGCCGGCGCACGGCCGACCCCTTGGGGCACCGCAAGGACGGCGGATCAGTGCAGCACGACCGGGTGCTGCGCGAGCGTGGTGAAGCGGCCGATGAAGTCGTCCAGTTCCTCTTCCGAGGGCTCGGTCTCGATCAGGGCCTCGACACCGTCCTTGAAACTCTGGGCCATCACGCCTTGCAGAAAGATTTCCTTGCGCGCGAACTTGTCCACGATTTCGTAGCCGCCGCCCAGCAGCGGGCCGTCCCCGCGGGCGGCCATGCCGTCGGGTACATCGATCTGGACCACCGCGAAACTGTCCGAGTTGTAGAGCATGAGCATGGAGCGTTCTCCTTGCAGTGCGATTTATGCACTGGAACGCAAAATTCAAGCCAGGCAGGCGCTGACAGCTGTGACTGTCAGACAAAAGCGAGCGTCAGGGTGCCAGCTCTTCGGCCAGCGTCCAGGTCCAGGTGGTCGCGCCGTTGCGGAATACCGCCTTCACCGGCATGTGCTGGCGCGCCGGATCGAGCCACACCTCGGCGCGGATGTCGTAAGGCCGAGGCGGCTCACGCAGCAGCTTCAGGGCGCGCACGGGCCCGTTCGGCAGCTCGGCCAGCGTCTCCCAGCCTTCGACCCGGAAGCTCCACAGCGCCGCATCGCCGCGCGCGCCGCTGACGAACAACTCCAGCGGCTCGCCCGGCTGCCAGCGCGCCGGCTCGGCCGCCACCACGCCGGCCAGTTGCAGCAGCCAGCTGAGGCGGTCCTGGCTGCCGGCGGCGAGCACGGCTTCGGCCGGCGTGCCGCTGTAGCGGATGCGCCGCGCTTGCCGCTCGAACTCGGCACTGTGGCGGCCACGGGCCTGGCGCTGGTCATCGAAGCGCTCGGGCTCCATGCCGTGCGCGGCCAGCGCGCCACGGCTGGACCAGTCGAACACCAGGCGGCCCTGCGCGTCGGCCCGCATCTGAGCCTGGTAGCGCGCGCCGTCCGGCCGCCAGCGCAGCTCCACACTGCCCGGCACGCCGGTACGGTCGAAGCGGTAGCGCCAGTGCAGCGCACCGGGCAGGCGGGTGGGGTACAGCGGCGGGTCGCCCAGGCCCTCGGTGGTCTTGGGCATCGGTGCCCGGCCGACGGCGGGTGCGACCGCGCGCGGTTTCGATGCGCCCGGCACGGCACGGGGTCGCGTGGCCGCCGCCGGTGGCACCACGTCTGCGCGTTGCTCGTGCAGCTGAGCGTGCGCTTGCGCTCGCATCGGCCGTAGCACCAGCGCTGCATCGCGCAACGGCCGGCCCGGCACTGCGCCTTGTTGCAGCCAGAGCAGCAGCGCCACATGCAGCGCGACCACGGCGGCCACGAGCAGGCCGGCGCGTGCCCAGCCCGCGCGGCCGACGACAATACGCGCCTTCCCTGCCCCCTGTGTTGTCATGAAACTCGCCACCTACAAGGATGGATCGCGCGACGGACAGCTCGTGGTCGTGTCGCGCGACCTGGCGTCGGCGCATTATGCGAGCGGCATCGCCACCCGAATGCAGCAGTTGCTGGACGACTGGAACTTCCTGTCCCCGCAGCTCGAGGACCTGTACACCTCGCTGAACCACGGCAAGGCGCGCCATGCCTTCCCGTTCGAGCCGCAGCGCTGCATGGCGCCGTTGCCACGCGCCTACCAGTGGGCCGACGGCTCCGCCTTCATCAACCACGTGGAGCTGGTGCGCAAGGCGCGCGGCGCCGAGGTGCCGGAGAGCTTCTACACCGATCCGCTGATGTACCAGGGTGGCAGTGACGACTTCCTCGGGCCCTGCGACGACATCGTGTGTGCCGACGAAGGCTGGGGCATCGATTTCGAGGCCGAGGTGGCGGTGGTGACCGCCGACGTGGCGATGGGCAGCACGCCCGAGCAGGCACTGGAAGGCGTTCGCCTGTTGATGCTGGCCAACGACGTGAGCCTGCGCCAGCTGATCCCGGCCGAGCTGGCCAAGGGCTTCGGCTTCTTCCAGAGCAAGCCCGCCACGGCCTTCAGCCCCGTGGCGGTGACACCCGATGAACTCGGCGACGCCTGGCAGGGCGGGCGCGTGCACCTCACCCTGCAGAGCAGCTGGAACGGCAAGAAGGTGGGCATGTGCGAGGCCGGGCCGGAGATGAGCTTCCATTTCGGGCAGCTGATCGCGCACATCTGCAAGACGCGCAACGTGCGCGCCGGCTCGATCGTGGGCTCGGGCACCGTGAGCAACAAGGACTGGTCGCACGGCTACTCGTGCATCGCCGAGAAGCGCGCGGTCGAGACCATCGAGGAAGGCGCGCCCAAGACCGAATTCATGAAGTTCGGCGACACGATCCGCATCGAGATGAAGGGTCGCGACGGGCAGAGCGTGTTCGGCGCCATCGACCAGAAGGTGACCCCGCCGCAGGCGGCGTGACGCACAATCGGCTCACACCCAGAACAGGAGACCTGCATGGCCGAAACGCCCTCGTTCAGCAAGCTCGTGCCCGGCTTCGACTTCCTGCAAGGCCTGGTGAAGAACGCGGGCGCCGCGCTGCCCGGCATCGGCCAGTGGGTGGCTCCCACGCTGAACCCTGAAGAGCTGGAAAAGCGCATCGAGGAACTGCGCACCGTGCAGTTCTGGCTGGAGCAAAACGCGCGCATGCTAGGCGCCACGATCCAGGCGATGGAAGTGCAGCGCATGACGCTGTCTACCTTGAAGACCATGAACGTGCAGATGGATGATCTGCGCGAGTCGCTGAAGATCAAGATGCCCGGGCCCCAGGCACGCGAGCCCGATGCCGACGCCCCGGCGCCGAAAGCCGCGGCACGCAAGGCGGCCAAGCCGGCTGCGGCGCCCGCGGCCGCACCCGCGGGCGCGGTGGACCCGATGCAGTGGTGGGGTGCGCTGACCAAGCAGTTCACCCAGCTCGCCGCCAGCGCGATGAAGGACACCGCCAGCGACGCGGCAAAGAACCTGGCCACCACGATGGTCAAGCAGTCGTTCGACGCGGCCAGCCAGACCTTGAAGACCGCCGTCAGTGCGCCCGGCAAGGTTGCGGCCAGGGCGGCCGGCGCCGCTCGCAATGCCGCCGACGCGCGCCAGCCGGCTGCGCACAAGCCACCCGCGCGCAAAGCCGCATCGCGCAAGAAGAGCGGCGCGGCCTGAGGTACCTCGTGAGGTCAAAACTGCTTTGACCTCACGAAGCCTCGGCGCGCCCGATTTCTCAGGCCGCTGTCAGGCACGGCAGGCTACAGTCCCAGCGCCATGAACGCGCCTGCGTCCACCGAAACCCGCACCGTCTCGGCAGAAGAGCGCCGCCGCCTGCAGCAGCAGGCGGTGGCCGCGCTGTCCGCGGTGCTGCCGCCGCACGCGCTGCTATGGCGCACCGAGGACACCACGCCCTACGAGTGCGACGGCCTCACCGCCTACCGCCAGCAGCCGCTGGTCGTGGCGCTGCCGGAGGACGAGGCGCAGGTGGCCGCGGTGCTGCGCACCTGCCACCGCCTGCAGTTGCCGGTGGTGGCGCGCGGCGCAGGCACTGGCCTGTCCGGCGGCGCGCTGCCACATGCACGCGGCGTGGTGCTCAGCCTGGCCAAGTTCAACCGGGTGCTCGGCATCGACCCGCTGGCCCGCACGGCCACCGTGCAGTGCGGTGTGCGCAACCTGGCCATCAGCGAGGTGGCGGCCGCGCACGGCCTGTACTACGCACCCGATCCAAGCAGCCAGATCGCCTGCACGATCGGCGGCAACGTGGCCGAGAACTCCGGCGGCGTGCACTGCCTGAAATACGGCCTCACCCTGCACAACGTGATGCAGGTCAAGGGCTTCACGATCGAAGGCGAGCCGGTCACGTTCGGCTCGCTGGCGCTCGACACGCCGGGCCTGGACCTGCTGCCGGCCGTGGTGGGCAGCGAGGGCATGCTGGCGGTGACCACCGAGGTCACGGTCAAGCTGATCCCCAAGCCGCAGCTCGCGCGCTGCATCATGGCCAGCTTCGGCAACATCGCCGACGCCGGCAACGCGGTGGCCAGCATCATCGCGGAGGGCATCATCCCGGCCGGGCTGGAGATGATGGACAAGCCGATGACCGCCGCCGTGGAGGACTTCGTGCACGCCGGCTACGACCTCAACGCGGCCGCGATCCTGCTGTGCGAGAGCGACGGCACGCCCGAAGAGGTGAGCGAGGAGATCCAGCGCATGCTGGACGTGCTCAGCGGCTGTGGCGCCACGCGCCTGGAGGTCAGCCGCGACGAGATGCAGCGCCTGAAGTTCTGGAGCGGGCGCAAGAACGCGTTCCCCGCCAGCGGGCGCATCAGCCCCGACTACATGTGCATGGATTCCACGATCCCGCGCAAGCGGCTGGCGGACATCCTGCTGGCGATCGAAGGCATGGAGCGCAAGTACGGGCTGCGCTGCGTCAACGTGTTCCACGCCGGCGACGGCAACCTGCACCCGCTGATCCTGTTCGACGCCAATGACGACGACCAGCTGCACCGCGCCGAAGCCTTCGGCGCCGACATCCTCGAGACCAGCGTCGCCCTCGGCGGCACCGTGACGGGCGAGCACGGCGTGGGCATCGAGAAGCTGGGCTCGATGTGCGTGCAGTTCAGCGCCGAGGAGCTGGCGCAGATGGCGACGCTGAAGGCGGCGTTCGATCCGGCGGGCCTGCTGAATCCGGGCAAGGCGATCCCCACGCTGCACCGCTGCGCCGAGGGCGGCAAGATGGTGGTGCGGCGCGCGCTGCTGCCGTTCCCCGATCTGCCCCGCTTCTAGCGATGACGCCCCACGACCCCGCGCTGCAGGCGCTGATCGATCGCATCCAGGCGGCGCGTGCCACCAAGACGCCGCTGGCGATTCGCGGTGGCGGCACCAAGGCGTTCTATGGCGAACTGGAGCGCGGCGAGCCGCTGGATGTGCGGTCGCTTGCGGGCATCTCCAGCTACGAGCCCAGCGAGCTGGTGATCAGCGCGCGCGCCGGCACGCCGCTGGCCGAGCTCGAAGCCGCGCTGGCCGAGCGCGGCCAGTGGCTGCCGTTCGAGCCGCCCCGCTTTGCGCCCGGCGGCACGCTGGGCGGTGCCGTCGCGGCGGGGCTCAGCGGCCCGGCCCGCGTGTCGCAGGGCTCGCTGCGCGACCACGTGCTGGGTGCTTCGCTGCTCAACGGCCGTGGCGAGCTGCTGACCTTCGGCGGCCAGGTGATGAAGAACGTGGCCGGCTACGACGTGTCGCGGCTGCTGGCCGGCTCTCTCGGCGTGCTGGGCGTGATCTGCGAGGTGTCGCTCAAAGTGATGCCGCGGCCGGCCGCCGAGGCCACCCTGCGCTTCGAGCTCGACGAGGCGGCCGCACTGCACGCCGTGAACACCTGGTCCGGTCGGCCGCTGCCGCTGCAGGCCAGCGCATGGTGGGACGGCATGCTGGTGCTGCGCCTGGCCGGTGCCGCCGCCGCGGTGCAGGCCGCCGCCGCCGCGCTGGGCGGCGAGCCGATCGAGCCGGCGATGGCGCAGGCCTTCTGGACAGGCTTGCGCGACCACGGTGACGAGTTCTTCGTCGGAGCGCAGCGTGCAGTAGAGGTGGGCGCCAGCTTGTGGCGCTTGTCGTTGCCGGCCACGGCCGCACCGCTGAACCTTTCCGGCGAGCAGCTGATCGAATGGGGCGGCGCGCAGCGTTGGCTGTGCACCACCACTCCCGCGGCGGCCGTGCGTGCCGCTGCCGCGCAGGCGGGCGGCCATGCGGTGCTGTTCCGCTCGCGCGACAAGTCCGCCGGCACCTTCGCCCCGCTCGCAGCGCCGTTGGCACGCATCCACCGCGAACTGAAGACCGCCTTCGACCCCGACGGCATCCTGAACCCCGGCCGCCTCTACGCGGACCTTTGACGCCTGCATGCAAACCCACCTGGCTCCCGAGTTCAAGGGCACGCCCGAAGGCGAAGAAGCCGAAGCGATCCTGCGCAAGTGCGTGCACTGCGGCTTCTGCACCGCCACCTGCCCCACCTACCAGCTGCTCGGCGACGAGCTGGACGGGCCGCGCGGGCGCATCTACCTGATGAAGCAGGTGCTCGAAGGCGCCGAGCCCACGCGCAGCACGCAGCTGCACCTGGACCGCTGCCTCACCTGCCGCAACTGCGAATCCACCTGCCCGTCGGGGGTGCAGTACGGCCACCTGGTGGACATCGGACGCCAGATCGTCGAGGACCGCGTGCAGCGCCCCGCAGGTGAGCGCGCGGTGCGCTGGCTGCTGAAGGAGGGGCTGACCTCGCCGCTGTTCAAGCCGGCGATGAAGCTGGGCCAGATGGTGCGTCCGCTGCTGCCCGCAGCCCTGAAGGACAAGGTGCCCGCCCCCGCCGATGCGCGCGCCCACCGCTGGCCGACGCGCCCGCACAAGCGCAAGGTGCTGCTGCTGATGGGCTGCGTACAGCCGGCCATGATGCCCAACATCAACAGCGCCACCGCACGCGTGCTCGACGCCGGCGGCATCCAGACCCTGGTGGCCGACGAAGCCGGCTGCTGCGGCGCGATCCGAGCGCACCTGGGCGACAGCAAAGGCGGCCTGGACGACATGCGGCGCAACGTGGATGCGTGGTGGCCGCTGGTGGAGCGCGGGCAGGTGGAGGCGATCGTGATGAACGCGTCCGGCTGCGGCGTCACGGTCAAGGAATACGGCCACGCCTTGCGCCACGACCCGGCCTATGCGCAGCGCGCCGCGCGCATCTCCGCAATCACCCGGGATGTGTCCGAGCTGCTGCCCGAACTGCTGCCCGCGCTCAAGCGGGCGCTGCGCACTGCGCCTACGGCGCGCCTGGCTTTCCATCCGCCCTGCACCTTGCAGCATGGCCAGCAGCTGCGAGGTGGCGTCGAGGCGGGGCTGCGCGAACTCGGCTTCGACGTGGCGCTGGCGGAGACCGAGACGCATTTGTGTTGCGGCTCCGCCGGCACCTATTCGGTGCTGCAGCCGGAGCTGGCCAAGGCGCTGCGCGATCGCAAGCTGGGCCATCTGGGCGCCATCGAGCCGCAGGCCATCGTGTCAGCCAACATCGGGTGCATCCAGCACCTGCAAAGCGGTACGGGGCTGCCGGTGCGCCACTGGATCGAGCTGGTCGACGAGGCGCTGCCCGGCTTCAATCCGCAGGCACGTTGATTGCCGAAGAAGGGGACAGTGCCGGCTGCGCCGGCGGATGTTCCCCCTCGATCGCATTCAGCCATGCACACACTCGACCCCAATATGCGGCGCGCGGCCGAACGCGTGATCGCCTGGCACGTGGCGCGCTGGCGCGCGCACATCGAACCGCCCGAACCCACGATGCCGCCCCCACCCCAACCCGGCCCCGACGTGCTGCCGCCGGTGACCGACCCGAGCCAGCCGGGCGACGACGTGCCGGTGCAGGAGCCGCCGCAGCGGCCGATGTAGGCGCGGCCGTGGGCTGCTACTGAGGGTCGTCTGGGGAGCCGCGACGGCCTTCGGCGCGCATTTCAGCCGCCAGCGCGCGGCGCTGGGCTTCGAGTTCACGCACGCGAGCGTCGAGGATCGACGCATCGATGAAGTCGGCGCCGCTGTGCACGTCGCGCGCCATGCGCTGGCCGGCGCGCAGCCTGTCGAGCGCGCCGCTCACGTCGCCCAGCGCGGCACGCGCCTCGGCTTCGGCGCGCACCGCACGCAACGGCAGCCCCAGGCGCTCGGCGCCCTGCGCCAGCTCGGTCCACGCGCCAGCGTCGTGCGGATGCACCGACACCCAGGTCTGCAGCGCCTCCACACTGTTGCGCAAGGCCGGGCCCAGCTTGGCAGTGCCGCTCGAGGCCGCCAGCGCCGCCTGCGCATGCAGCAGCAGCGACGCCCGCGAGCCATCGTCACCCGCGCTGTCGGCCAGGGCGAGCGCCTTGGCGCCCTCGCCGCGGGCGATCAGCGACTGCACACGCAGCCATTGCAGCTCCCGCTCGGCCTGCTTGTCCGCCAGCGGGCTGCTGCGCACCACCGCGAGTGCCTGGTCGGTGGTGGCGTCAGCGCGGGCCCAGTCACGCAGCAGCGTCGAAGCCAGCGCACTCGCATACAGCGCGGCCACGCGCTCGGCGGGCGTGGCCGCCTGCTGAAGCGCGTCTGACGCCTGCAGCCGCTGCAGCGATGGCACGCGCGGGTCCATCAGCACGCGCGCACGTGCCTGCATCTCCAGGTGAAGCAAGGGGCTGCTTTGCGGCATCGGGTGGGCGAGCGCGGCGCGGGCGCGCGCTTCGCCGATGCGCTGCGTGGTCAGCGGGTGATCGCGCAGGAACGGATAGTCACCGTTGTCGTTCAGCTTGTAGGCGTTTTCCAGCTTCTCGAACATGCTGGCCATGCCGGCGGGCGAGAAGCCCGCGCTGGTGAGCACCTCGAAGCCGACCCGATCGGCCTCGCTCTCCTCCTGGCGCGTGAAGTTGATCTGGCCCTGCGCCAGCGCCGCCTGCCCGCCGACGATCACCGCCTGCGTGGCGTCGCCGTTGCGCGCCCGCCCGGCGGCAATGGCGCCGAGAATGATCGCGGCCAGGCCGACCAGCGACTGGCGCTGCGAGTTGACCATGCTGCGGGCAATGTGCCGCTGCGTGATGTGAGAGAGCTCGTGCGCCAGCACGGCGGCCAGTTCGTCGCGCGACGACGTGACCGCGATCAGCCCGAGCTGCACGCCCATGTAGCCCCCGGGCAGCGCGAACGCATTGACCGTGCGGTCGCGCACCAGGAAGGGCTCCCACGCGAACAGCGAATCCATGTCGCTGGTGATTTCGCCGCGCTGGCGCGCTGCCGCCACCAGCGGCTGCCAGATGGTCTGCAGGTAGTCCAGCAGCGGCGGGTCGTCGAAGTAGTCGGGGTCGCGCCGGATCTCGCGCATCACCTGGTCGCCCAGGCGCTTCTCGGAACCGAGGCTGAAATCCTCGGACGCGGCCTCGCCAAGTGCGGGCAGGCGCACCTGCGCCAGCAGCGGCACCGGCACGGCGGACCAGAGCGCGCAAGCCAGCCCAAGCGCCGCGGACAAACGGGAAACTCTCATGCGGCCGCTATGATGACACCGCACGTTTTGCTGGGTTATTTCCGCATGAGTTCACCGTCGCCGCTGACCCACTTCGACAGCCAGGGCCAGGCCCACATGGTGGACGTGGCCGGCAAGGCCGAGACCCACCGCGTGGCGCGCGCGACCGGCGTGATCCGCATGCAGCCGGCGACGCTGCAACTGATCGCACAAGGCAATGCGAAGAAGGGCGACGTGATCGGTATCGCGCGCATCGCGGCCATTCAAGCTGCCAAGCGCACGGCCGAGCTGGTGCCGTTGTGCCACCCGCTGCCGCTGACCCGCGTGAGCGCCGAGTTCGAGCTCGACACGGCGCAGTCGCTCGTGCGTTGCACGGTGCAGGCGGAGACGCTGGGCCGCACCGGCGTGGAGATGGAAGCGCTCAACGCCGTGCAGGTGGGCCTGCTCACGGTCTACGACATGTGCAAGGCCGCCGACCGCGGCATGGTGATCGACGGCGTGCGGCTGCTGGAGAAGCACGGCGGCAAGAGCGGGGACTGGGTGGCCGCGCCGCTCAGTACTTGACCGAGAGGAAGTCGCGCCAATCCATCACGCGTGCCGGCGGCTGGCATTGCCACGGCGGCGTTGTGCCCGGCTTCGGGTGATCGCACGGCGCAAAGAACTCGGCCGACGCCGGATTGTTGAACTCGCGCAAACGCTGCGCGATGTTGCGCGCGTGCTCGAGATCGCCACGCTCCGCGAACGCCGTGGCCCAGGCGATCATCAGGCGGGTATCCAGCAGGTAATGCGTGGCGCCGGCGAACGCGGGCCAGGCGTCGGACGGATGCTCGGCCACCGTCACCGCCGCATAGTCGGCGTGGTAGGCGAAGAACACGCTGCGCTGGCCCTCGGCGATGCGTTGCTCGAGCGGCTTGGCTTCGTCGCCCGGCTCGAAGATGCGCGACACACGCAGGTAGTCGAAGAAGGCGAAGAGACTGATCGCGAGCATCATCAGGCCGGCGACGCGCAACATGGACGACATCAGCGGGGTGCCGGCCTTCTCACCACCCTCTGCCGCCAGCGCCTTGCCCTCGCCGCCGCCCAGACAAAAGCCCCAGGCCCATGCCGTGGGCAGCAGGAAGTAGGCATACCAGAGCGGGTACTCGACCGCGCTGTGGATGCACATCAGCAGCACACCGACGAAGGCGCTGCGCTTCAGCACGCCGAGTTCGCCTTCCGCGGCCATCGAGCGCCTGAACGCCTGCCACAGCGCGACCAGCAGCAGCACGATCACCAGCCCGCCGAGCGGAATGCCGAGTTCGACGATCAGCTGCAGGCCGAGGTTGTGGGTGTGGTCGAAGAAGGCCGGCGGCCGCGGCTGCATCGGCGTCAACGACCACGCGTAGTTGAATTCGCCCCAACCCACCCCGGTCCACGGCACCATTCGGATCAGAGTGAGCGTGTTTTCCCAGATCTTGGCGCGAGAGCTGGAGAGATCGTTTTCGTGCAGACGCGCGGCGGCGCCGAAGGTGTGGTGGGTGTCGGCGGCCCAGAGAGACATTCCGGCCCAACCGATTGCATACACCACCGGCGTCGCGCAAAGAAGGAGGCGGGTGGCGCGGGAAAGGCGCCGGTCGACGAGGCCCCATACCGCGAGCAGCACCACGCCGATCAAGCCGGTCCTCGATGCGGAGAGTTCGATCGCGAACACGATGACGATAAGCAGAGCCCCGAGCCAGGGCCACGCCTTCGGCCGCGCGTTCAGCCAGGGAACGACGGCCACCGCAGACAGCAGCAACAGGCCGCTCAGATGATTGGGCTGGCGCACGTTACCCACGGCGCGGCCAGGCAAGCCGGAGCGCGCGATCCATTCGCCGTCCGCCCAGCCCGGCTGAAAGACCTGGACCAGTGCGATGCAGGCACTGGCCAGCCCGACGATCAGCCAGGCCACAAAGAAGGCTCGGAGCGCCGTGCCAGGCGACGCGGAGGCGCCATGCCATGCCACTGCGAGGCTGACGACGATGAATGCAATGGAGGACAGCGCGAGGGACGCGGGCAAGCGCCCGCCGAGCACTGATACGCCAACCGTTGCAGCAATCACGAGCAGCGATGCAGTCAGCCAGCCAGTTTGGCAGAGCCCGGCCAACGCGCGCCCTTTGCCCGGTGCCAGCGCAAACAGCACGAATCCCCACAGCGCAGCCGCTGCAATCTGGTTGATCACTGTCGCCGACGGCGGCAGGTTGAACGCCAGCAATGACGGTATTGCTACGGCCAGAGCGAATACGGCAGTGGCAGTCCATCGCTGGAAGGCGTCAGCAGGCACATGCGTGTGAGCAGAGGCGGTCATGTCAACAGTTTCGCATCGCCCAAGGCGGGCCTCCCGCCTTCTCGTTTGAGAGGAGCGGCTAGACCAGGTTGGGTTTATCGCGCTGCGGCGTGGCGGCTGCACGAACGAGAAAGGGGCGCCCGCGAACGCGGGCGCCCCTCTACACGGTATGCCTTCTCAGCGACTTAGCGGCACTGGTTGGGAGCGAACTTGGCGGGAACGGTGCCAGCTGCGAGCACGGTGATACCGTTATTCAACGCAGTGGTGCTGGTTGCGCTGGCGCAGCCCCAGTCAACGGAGCCACTTGCGCCGGCGGCGAGAGCTACAGCGTAGGCTTGGCCAGCAGTTGTGTCGCGCATCCAGGGAGTGAGTGTCATGGTCGGATCGCCGGCCGGCAAACCAGTGGTGGCGGAGAAGAACGTGATCTTAATCAGACCCGTCGCGTCGTCGATTTGAATGCTCTTGACGTACTTGCTGGTCGCGCCCTGACCACCCGCGTTTGCGTTCCAAGTGTCTGCCGCCGTCTTCAGATCCGCCGCCGTCGAAATGCCAACCGTGATGGCGTTCTTCGCGTCCGCGGCAAGACCCAATCCTTCCGTCAGGCGCGAGCGAATGGTGTAGTCCTGATAAGCCGGCAGCGCCACCGCCGCCAAGATGCCGATGATCGCCACGACGATCATCAATTCGATCAGCGTGAAGCCTTGTTGAACGCGTTTCATGAGGAAACTCCTTGGGTGAGGAAAACGGGGTGAGGTGGGCGGATAGATTGCAGGGCTTGTGCCAGCTGGTTACGGCCGTTGGCGCGTGTTGTATTGCACGAGCACCGACATAACGCGTCACCTTCAGTTCGACAAGCCGGAGAACTGGCGGCGGATGCTGCCGCTATTTGTCAATTCAGGTGACGAGCCGTATCGAGATTCAGGCGCTCGCCGGCGCAAAGCGCGCGCACGTGCTGCGCATGGGCGCCAGCGCCTACCTCAGCCATGACGGCTGCTACTTCGCCGGGCTTCACGTGGGTGATCAACACCTGCGTGTCGGAATCCGCCAGTTGCCGCAGTTCACGCCCCAGCGTCGAGGGGCAGAGGTGACGGCTGAGCTCGGCGACTGCGCGCTCATCGTCGCTGAAGGCGGTTTCGATCACGAGGGTGCCGACCTTCATCGTACGCAAGCGCGCCCAGAGGGCTGGGTTCGGGCCGGTGTCCCCTGTAAAGACCCAGGCAGCGCCGCTCGCCGGTAGCACGGCAAAACCGACCGCCGGCACAGTGTGCGCCGCCGGCAGCACTTCTATACAGCGGCCCGCCAGCGTGAGCACGTCGCCGACGTCGAAACGCTCGAACGCGAGTACCGGCGCTTCGGCGCTCGGCAGTCGGGTGAAATCAGGCCAGATGACGTTGTTGAAGATGTGCTGGCGCAGCGCTTCGATGGTGGCGCCCAACGCATGCACCTGGATCGGCGGCTTGCCGGCCGCGCGGCGCAGGCGCATCACGCTGTCGGCCAGCAAACCCACGGCCAGCACGTGGTCCAGGTGGGAGTGGCTGAGCAGGATGTGGTCGACGCGCGCCATTTCTTGCAGGGTGAGGTCACCCACGCCGCTGCCGGCATCGATCAGGATGTCGTCGTCCAGCAAGAAGGAGGTGGTCCGGCTGCCGGCGGCGATGGAACCGGAGCAACCGAGGACGCGGATGTTCATGTTGTGCAGTGGCGCCCCCGAAAGCGCCCTTGGGTGAGGACCCCGCAGCGCCTGGAACCGGCACTGCTATCAAGCCTCGATATTGCGCAGTGCGCGCGGTGGCGGCAAGCGCCCAAAGTCGCGTTTTGGGAACCGACGGGGCAACGCGATGAGATGGCGCAAAGCGGCGTGAGAAACGTCACGCCCCACGCGCTCAGGTTGCTTAAGTTTTGGCGTTTGCCGCCGAGCGCATCGTCAGCCCTGGATGAACTGCATCTGCGTGCCGGCCAGTTCGATCACGTCGCCGTTCTTCAGCGGCACCGATTCGGCCGTGACACTGGCGCCATTGACGGTGGGCCGGGTGGCGCCCTCGACGTGGGCGAACACATAACCGCCCGGGCGCTTGGTGATCGAAGCCACCTGCACGCCCGGCTTGCCGACGGTGGTGACCACCTTGGTGAGTGCCACCTCACGCCCGGCCGCTGCACCATTGAGCACCTTGATCGACGCCGGCTGCACCGGCGCCAGGTTGCCGAAGCCCGAATGCGCAGGCTGCGGCGCGGTGTGCATGAAGGTGGGCGCGGCCGAGCCCGGCTTCATGATCATCGTCTTCTCGTATTCCTGGCCGTCGTCGGCGAAATACTTGATCTTGTACTTGCCGATCTCGATCGTGTCGTCGTGGCTCAGCAGCTGCTTCTTTACGGCCTTGCCATTGATGTAGGTTCCGTTCGTGCTGTTGAGGTCCTCGATGAAGACGTCGTTGCCGACCATCTGCATCACAGCGTGCTCCCCGCTCACGGCGAGGTTGTCGATCACGATGTCGTTATAGGGGCGCCGGCCCAGGGTGGTCCGGTCCTTGGTGATCTGCACCTCCTTGATCACCACGCCATCCAGCGACACGACGAGTTTGCCCATCAGTTGACCTCTTGAAGTCTCCGCCTCTTTGCCTGCTGCGAACCGTGCATGGGGCAAACGCCTGCCATTCGTTCGTCAGCGCCGGAAAGGCCACCACGAGCGCGCTGCCGGCGTGCCGCCACCTTGCGCGCGCACCAAAATGACCGAGATATTATCCTTTCCGCCTGCCTCATTGGCTGCATCGATCAGTGCAGTCCCTGCGGTGCTCACCGAGTCGTACATCTGCAACACCTGCGCGATGGTCTCGTCGTCGAGCATGTCGGACAGCCCGTCGGAGCACATGAGGTACACATCCCCCGGCTGCACCTCGTGCAAGTGGGTCTCCAGCAGCACCGTGTCCTCCACGCCGACGGCGCGGGTGACGAGATTCTTGTTGGACGAGAACGCCGCCTGCTCGGGCGTGATGAGCCCGGCGTCGATCTGCTCCTGCAGCAGCGAGTGGTCGCGCGTGATCTGCGTCAGGCGACCGCCGCGAAGGCGGTAGGCCCGCGAGTCGCCCACGTGGCCCACGAGCAGCCGGCTGTCACGAAACACCGACAGCACGAGCGTGGTGCCCATGCCCGCATAGTGCGGGTTGGCATTGGCGGCGTTGAAGATCGCGCGATTGGCGTTGTCGACGCAGATCTCCATCGCGCGCCGCACTTCAATGTCGGTGGCGCTGGTGCTGGCTTCCTGCAGCCAACGGCCGAGCTCAGTCTTGATGAACGAGGTGAGCATGCCGCTGGCCACCTCGCCCGCGTTGTAGCCGCCCATGCCGTCGGCCAGCACCGCCAGCTGCGCGCCCTCGTCCACGGCCACCGAATCCTCGTTGTTGCTGCGCGCGCGGCCGGTGTCGACGGCACTGAAGAACTCGAGGGTCATGGCTGGGTTGGGGGGTGCCCGCTCGGGGGTGTCGATCGCCGGGCATTGTGCCCCGGAACCTCGGCGCTTCCCGCCTGCGAACCAGTGCCGACGGTCCCGGAAACAGGGGGTTCGGGCTGCGACCAGGCAGCCGCCAGGGCGCGCAGGCGCCCGGCCACATCGCCGCCGTGGGCCGGGCGGTCGGACGGCAGCTTCTGCAGCAGCTGGTTCACCAGCTGGCACACCGGCGCCGGCAGGTCAGGCCGCAACGCCGCCAGCGACAGCGGCGCTCCGCGCGCCACCTGAGCCAGCAACTGGCCCATCGATTCGGCCTCGTAGGGCAGGCGACCGGTCAGGAGCTGAAACAGCATCACCCCCAAGGCGTACAGGTCGCTGCGCCCGTCGAGGCGGCCGCCCGCGAGCTGCTCGGGCGACATGTAGAGCGGCGTGCCCGCAATCACGCCACTGCGGGAGCGCGCGCCGTTGTCGATACGGGCCGTGCCGAAGTCGGTGAGCTTGACCTGCTGCCGTGGCAGGTCGGCCACGACATTGGCCGGCTTCACGTCGCGGTGCAGAACCCCCGCTGCATGGGCGTAGGCCAGCGCGTCCGCAACCTGTGCCGCCACCTCGAGCACCACCGGCTCGGGCAACAGCCGAGCGGGACGGGTGTAGCGGGAAAGGTCGCAGCCGGTCAGCAGTTCCATCACGATGTAGCCGTAGCCATGCGCCTGGCCGGCGCCGTACACGGTCACGATGTTCGGGTGGTGCAACTGGGCCGCGGCGCCGGCTTCGCGCAGGAAGCGTTCGCGCGCGTCGATCGCATCGGCGTCATCGTCGCCCGGCGGCAAAAGCACGAGCTTCAGCGCCACCGGCAGGTCGTCGCGCGGATCGACAGCGGCATATAGCGTGCCGGCGCCGCCGCGCGCAATCAGGCGCTCGATGCGGTAGCCCGCAAAGCTGGCGCCGGGCGATAGATCGTCCGGCCGGGACGAAGAGAGCGCCGCCGTCATGCGCTGACGTTAGCACGGCGTGCGCGCAGCCTGCCGAGGACAAGCACGGCACCAACAACCGCAACGTAAGCAGCCGCGCGCGTGGCACGCTGCCCGTCGAAAACCGCATCCAGCAGCGGCTCGGACACGATCATTTGTGCCGCGGTGTAGGCCAGCACGGCGGCGCCGAGCGTGACGATGGCGGGGAAGCGCTCGATCAGTCGCAGCACGAGGCCGCTGCCCCAGGCCACGATCGGCACGCTGATCAGCAGGCCGGCAATCACCAGCGTGGCGCTGCCGTGCGCCGCCCCGGCCACGCCCAGCACGTTGTCGATACCCATGAGCGCGTCTGCCACGACGATCGTCTTCATGGCCCCCCAGAAGGTGTGCGCAGGTCCGTGCTGCACGTGTTCGTCGCCGGCGCTGGCGAGCAGCCGATAGGCGATCCACGCCAGCCCCAGGCCACCGACCAGCATCAACCCCGGGATGCCCAGGAGCCAGACCGCGCCCAGGGTCATGACGCTGCGAACGGCGATCGCGCCGACCGTGCCCCACAGCACCGCGCGGCGCTGCAGCGCGGGCGGCAGTTGGCGCGCAGCCAGCGCGATCACCACGGCGTTGTCGCCGGCGAGCACGAGGTCGATCAGCACAATGGCCCCGAGGGCCGAGAACCAGGCGGGAGAGAAAAGTTCCATGCGAGCTCCTTGCGTTGGCAGACGTGCGCCGCTGCAGTGCAAGGAGACGTGGGACGGGAGCGGCACGCCTTCGAGCCGTCGCAGCGAGCGAACGGACATCGAAGGTCTTGCTCGATGCGTGATGCACGTACCCGACAGACCGGAAGCTCGCGCTTCGTATTGACGGCCTGCCGATACCTGCCGGTGGCAGGCGCGGAGCTACTCCCCTTCAGCTAGCAATTCTGCCCGAATGCGGTGTGGCCTTTGGGCGCGCGGGCCTTTCAACGGTCGCCGCCAGTCCCTGGGCTGCGCCGCTGCATGTGGGTGCCGAGCAGCACGACGAGCACGGCGCCTGCGACGCCGGCGGCGACCGCGGCCGGCTGCGGCACCGGCCCGGTCCAACGCGCAAGCCCTTCGTCACTGGCCATCATGTCGCCGGCCAGATAGCCGAGCAGCGCGGCACCGAGGGTGATGAGCAGCGGCAGCCGCTCCATCACACGCAGCAGCATGGTGCTGCCGAACACGATCAACGGAATGCTGATGGCCAGCCCGAGCGACAGCAGCAAGGTGTCGCCTTTTGCTGCGGCGGCCACGGCGAGCACGTTGTCCAGGCTCATCACGAGGTCGGCGATCAAGATGGTGCGGATGGCGCCGATCAGGCCGTCGGCATGCTGAAGCCGGCCGTCTTCGCCTTCGTCGTCCTCCAGCATCAGCGTGACGCCCACATACACCAGCAGCAGGCCTCCGACCAGCTTCAGGTACGGCCAGGTCAGCATCTCGGCCGCCACCAGGGTGAGCGCGATGCGCATCACGATCGCGGCAACGCTGCCGCCCACGATCGCCTGCTTCTGTTGATGCGGCGGCAACGATCGCGCCGCCAGCGCGATCACCACCGCGTTGTCGCCGGACAGCAGGATATTGGCCAGCACGATCGAGCCGAGGGCGCCCCAGAAGGCGGGAGACATCAAATCCATGCGTCGATTGTCGCGGGCCAGAAGAGAAACGGGGCCCGAGGGCCCCGTTGCGTGCAGGTGCGGCGAAGCGCTTTACAGCAGCGCCTTCAGCAGCTTGCCCATCTCGGACGGATTGCGCGTGACCTTGAAGCCGCACTCTTCCATGATGGCCAGCTTGGCGTCCGCCGTGTCGGCGCCGCCGGAAATCAGCGCACCCGCATGGCCCATGCGCTTGCCCGCGGGAGCGGTCACACCGGCAATGAAGCCGACCACGGGCTTCTTCATGTGGTCCTTGCACCAACGTGCGGCATCCGCCTCGTCGGGCCCGCCGATCTCGCCGATCATGATGACCGCATCGGTGTCGGGATCGTCGTTGAACATGCGCATCACATCGATGTGCTTCAGCCCGTTGATCGGGTCGCCGCCGATGCCCACTGCGCTGCTCTGGCCGAGGCCGATCTCGGTGAGTTGGGCCACAGCTTCATAGGTCAGCGTGCCCGAGCGCGACACCACGCCGATCCGACCCTTGCGGTGGATATGCCCCGGCATGATGCCGATCTTGATTTCCTCGGGCGTGATCAGGCCCGGGCAGTTGGGGCCCAGCAGCAGCGTCTGCTTGCCGCCTGCGGCCACCTTGGCCTTCATGCGATTGCGCACCACCAGCATGTCGCGCACCGGAATGCCTTCCGTGATGCAGACCACGAGGTCGAGGTCGGCCTCCACGGCTTCCCAGATGGCTGCAGCCGCGCCCGCGGGCGGCACGTAGATCACGCTGACCGTGGCGCCAGTGCTGGCCCTTGCGTCCTTCACGCTTGCGTAGATCGGGATGCCTTCGAAATCTTCGCCGGCCTTCTTGGGGTTCACGCCGGCGACGAAGCAGTTCTTGCCATTGGCGTAGTCGCGGCACATGCGGGTGTGAAACTGGCCCGTCTTGCCGGTGATGCCCTGCGTGATGACCTTGGTGTCCTTGTCGATCAGGATGCTCATGAGTTCGGTTCCTTCAGGGCTTGCTTACTGCACCGCGGCCACGGCCTTCTGGGCGGCCTCGGCCATCGTGTCTGCGCTGATGATCGGCAGGCCGGACTCGGCCAGCATCTTCTTGCCCAGGTCTTCGTTGGTGCCCTTCATGCGCACGACCA
>CAMLIZ010000036.1 GCA_946480245.1 uncultured Pseudomonadota bacterium | reverse complement strand
GGTTGCGCTGCGCGTTCAGCGACGAGATGTTGGTGTTGATGGTCATCGACATGATGCTTCCTTTCCTTTCGGTTGACTCCCGGCAACAGCGCCGGGCGCTTCAAGCGGCCGGCGCGCCCGTGCGCTTTCGGCCTGCCATTCGAGCCTGCGGTGTCATGCCGCTGGCTCCGCCCGACGCTAGTCAACCGCTTGGGACCGCAGTGCCGGTCAATGGCATCTGCGCTCGTTCGGCCGGCTAACCGGACCCCGGGTCCCTGCTGCAGACCCGATGGTGCATATATCGGGCGAACGAGCGCCCGACTTGAGTCTGTCAAGCGCCCTTTTTCACAGCGCCAGAAACGCGGACACCCGCTCGAAGGCGGGTGTCTTAATGCGCCGGGGAGGCGCTGCCCGGCGCGCTGGGCGCGGCCGGGCCCGAGCCAGTAGGCTCATCGAAGCAACTGCAGCACCTGCTGGGGCAGCTGGTTGGCCTGGGCGACCATGGCGGTGCCGGCCTGCTGCAGGATCTGGGCGCGGCTGAGATTGGCGGTCTCTTGTGCGAAGTCCGAATCCATGATGCGGCTGCGCGCAGCGGACTGGTTCTCCACGCCTTGCTGCAGGTTGGCGATGATGGAGTTGAAGCGGTTCTGGGTGGCGCCGAAGGTGGCGCGCGTGTCGTTCACGTCATCGATCGCCTTGTCGATGTTGTCGATCACGGTGCCGATCGCGCCATCGCTTGCGGTGCTGTCGATCACGGCGGTGGACACGGTGACCGCAGTGATCTTGGTGTCGGCGGTCATGTCCGAGGTGGTCACCGTCACCTGGTCGTTGGTGGTGGTGTTGGCGCCGACCTGGAACTTCAGCGCGCCGGCGTCGGTACCGAGGATCTTCTTGCCGTTGAACGAGGTGCCGCCGAGCACTCGGGTGATTTCCGACTGCAGCTGCGCGAACTCCTTGTTCAGGGAGTCCTTGTCTGAGCTGGAGTTGGTGGCGTTGCGGGCCTGCACGGCCAGCTCGCGCATGCGCTGCAGCGAGTCGCCCACCTGGGACAGCGCGCCTTCGGCGGTCTGCGACAGCGAGATGCCGTCGTTGGCGTTGCGGATGGCCACGTTCATGCCGCGCACCTGGGCGTTCATGCGTTCGGCGATCGACAGGCCGGCAGCGTCGTCCTTGGCGCTGTTGACGCGCAAGCCCGAGGACAGGCGCTGCATCGCGGTACGTAGCGAATCCTGCGACATGTTCAGGTTGCGCTGCGCGTTCAGCGACGAGATGTTGGTGTTGATGGTCATCGACATGATTCGACTCCTTGCATTTCGGAGAACCTCCGGCCCCAAGTGCCGGCCCTGCATGAAGCGGCGGCTCTGGGAGCCGTCGCCTCGCCCCGGGGTTCATCACGAATGGCGCGGGACGTAGCACGCATTTCGGACATCGCAATCTGGAACTTGAGGGATTTTTCGCCGGCTTTTCTTCGAATCCGGCCGCGGCCTGCGCAGCCCGGGGCCGGGCAGGGGCGGATTTGCTCCGCCTTTGGCCTGCTTATCGGCACGGCAGCCCCGGGGTTGATCCCTACACTGGACCAGACGCCTTTGGAGAATCGCTGCGCCATGAAGCCTGTTCTGCGCGAGGAGCGCGCCCTGAAGCACTGGCAGGCCGGCGTGGCCGAAGCCAAGCGCGGGCTGTGGCAGCGCGCTGCCGAGCAGTTCGAACAGGCCACCCAGCTGTCGCCGGGACAGCCGCTGTACTGGATCAACCTGGGCCGCGCGCAACTCGGCATGGGGCTGCTGGCGGCCTCGATCGAGTCCGGCCGGCGCGCCCTGGCGCTCGACCCGCGCAGTGCCGTCGCCGCCCGCCTGGCCGCCGAGGGCTTGCTGCAACTGCACCGCAACGAGGAGGCCGTGGCCTGCTTCGAGGCCGTGGCGCAGGACGCGCCGCGCGACCACGATTTTCATGCCGCGCACGGCAACGCCCTGTTCCAGGCCGGTCGTTCGCAAGAGGCGATCGGTGTCTTCTTCAAGGCCTTGAGCTCGAAGATGGACAGCGTGCTGGTGCACTACCGCATGGGCCTGTGCTTCATGGACCTGGGCTTGAAGGAGGAGGCCGCCGAGTGCTTTCGCACGGTGGCCGCTCTCGATAGCGGCGGCAGCAGGGTGATGGCGCTGGCGCTGCTGGTGCACGAGAGCCGCCAGGCCTGCCGGTGGTCGGCGCTGGCCGAGGAGACTGCGGCGCTGCACGAGGCCATCGCGCGGCTGGGCGCGGACGACGGGCAGCTGCTTTCGCCCTTCGCGCTGCTCGCAGTCGACTGCAGTCCGCAGGAACAGTTGCACGTAGCGACGGCGCGTTCGCGCTCGCTGACGCGGCTTGTGGTGCCGTTGCCGCCGCGCCCTTTGCTGCCCGCCGGCCGTCTGCGCCTGGGCTACTTGAGCAGCGACATCCACCACCATGCCACGGCCGTGCTGATCGCCGAGCTGCTCGAGCGCCGCAACCGCGACCGCTTCGAGGTGTTCATGTACTCGCACAGCCGGGACGATGGATCGGAGATCCGCACGCGGGTGATGCAGGCGTGCGACCACTTCGTGGACGTCACACATGACACCCATCGGGCGATCGCGCGCCGGATCCGGGACGACGGCATCGACATCCTGATCGACCTGAAGGGCCATACGCGCGGCAGCCGCTACGAGGTGCTGGCTTGGCGCCCGGCGCCGGTACAGGCCACATACCTCGGGTTTCCGGGCAGCACCGGGGCCGGCTTCATCGACTACGTGATCGGTGACCCCGTCGTCACGCCGCTGGAGCATGCAGAGCACTTCAGCGAGCACATCGCGCAGATGCCGTGGTCCTACCAGCCCAATGACCGCCAGCGCGCGCTGCCGCCGCGGCCGGCCCGTGCCGCGGTGGGGCTGCCCGAAGACGCGCTCGTACTGTGCTGCTTCAACCAGGTCTACAAGTTCTCGCCGGCCATGCTGGACCTGTGGGTGCAGATCCTGCAGCGCGTGCCGCGGGCGGTGCTGTGGCTGCTGCGCTGGAACGCGCAGGCCGAGCGCAACCTGATGGCGGAGTTCGGCCGCCGGGGCGTGCCGTCGAGCCGCATCGTGTTCGGCGACAAGCTGTCGCTGGAGGACCATCTTGCCCGCTTGCGCTGCGCGGACCTGTTCCTCGATACCTGGCCGTGCAATGCGCACACCACGGCGAGCGAAGCCCTGTGGGCCGGGGTGCCCGTTCTCACCGTGCCCGGGCCCACCTTCGCCTCTCGCGTGGCGGCAAGCCTGCTGCGCGCCTGCCGGCTCGACTCGCTGATCTGTGCCGATCCGCAAGGCTATGTCGATACGGTTGTCGCGCTGGCCGACGACCCGCCGCGCCTGCGTGCACTGCAGGCGCACCTGGACACGCAGCGCCTGGCGCTGCCACTGTTCGACACGGACCGCTACGCGCGTGACTTCGAGGCACTGCTCGAGCGCATGGCAGAGCGTGCTGCGCTGGGCCTGCCGGCCCAGGCCCTGCCCGCGGCGACGCCATGAGCCTGGGCCTCGTGATGATTGCGCGCGACGCCGGCCCGGGCGTGGCGCGCGCTCTTGCAAGCGTGCGCGCGCACGTGGACGACATGCTGGTGCTGGCGACCGGCGGCAACGACGGTACTGCGGAGGCCGCGCAGCGCGGCGGCGCCCGCGTTGCGCACTTCGATTGGGTGGACGACTTCGCGGCGGCACGCAATGCCGCCCTCGACCTCAGCCCCACCGACTGGCACCTGGTGCTCGATGCCGACGAGTGGCTTGTCAGCGGGGGCGATTCGCTGCGTGCGGCGGCTCGCCGCGGTGCCTGCTTCGTGGGGCTGTTGTGCGTGGACAGTGATTTCGACGCCGATGGCACGGTGCGCAGCAGCCCCAGCTGGCTGCCGCGCCTGCTGCCGCGCGGCACGCGCTACGCCGGACGAGTGCACGAGCAGCCGAAATCGGCCTGCCCGCGCGAGCGCCTGGCGGTGCACATCGGTCACGACGGCTACCGTGACGCCGCCATGCGCGCCAAGGACGGCCGCAACCAGCGCCTGCTGCAGCTCGCGCTGGCCGAGGCTCCCGGCGAGCCCTACCTGCTGTATCAGATGGGCAAGGACCACGAAGTGCACGGCCGCTACGCCGAGGCCGAGCCGGCCTATGCGAGCGCGCTGGCGACCGCGCCGCAACAGGCCGGCTGGCGCCACGACCTCGTCGTGCGCGCGCTCTTCACGCTCAAGCAGCTGCACCGCCATCCGGAGGCGCTGGCGCTGGCGCAGCGCGAAATGCCGCTGTGGACGCGCTCTCCCGACTTCTTCTTCGCCCTCGGCGACCTGCTGCTCGACTGGGCTGCCGAAGCGCCGGCTCGAGCGGGCGAGCTGCTGCCGATGGCCGAAGCCAGCTGGCGCGAGTGCCTGGCCATCGGCGAGCAGCCCGGGCTGGAGGGTGCGGTGGCGGGCCGCGGCAGCCACCTTGCAGCTCATAACCTGGCACTGCTGCGGGCACACCTGGGCCGCCCGATCTGAGGGGCAAAGGCAGCGCTTATCGGGCGCTGGAGCCGCCGGACGGCCCCCTAGCATGGGCCGTCCAATGAAGGTCGAAAGGCGTCGCCCATGAACTCCCTGCCACCGGTGCACATCGCGGTCATGCAGCCGCTCGGCTACGTGCACTCCCTGGTGTTCCTCGACACCGCGCGCTACGTGCGCTGGCAGATGCGCCGGCTCGGCGCCGAGGTGACCCTGGCGAAGAACCGGCTGCGCGAGGACGCCATCAACATCGTCTTCGGTGCCCACCTCGGCTTTCCGCCATCATGGCGGCGCCGCCATGCCTGCCTGTTCTTCAACCTCGAGCAGCTCGGTGCCGGCGGCGCCGATGTGTCGCCGGAGTATCTTCAGCTGCTGCGCGGCTCGGCCGTCGTCGACTACGACGCCCGCAACGTGCCTGCCTACGCCCAGGACCCGGCCGACGTGCCGGTGGTGCCGTTCCTGCATGCGCCCTACCTGCAGCCGGAGCAGTCGCCCGCGCTGGAGGATCGCCCGATCGACCTGCTGTTCTTCGGCAGCATGAATCCGCGGCGTCGCGCCTTCATTGAACGGGTGGAGGCTGCAGGCACGCAGGTGACGCTGTTCGACAGCGCGGTATACGGCGCCGAGCGCGACAGCTTCATCCGCCAGGCCAAGGCAGTGCTGAACTGCCATTTCTACGAGAGCAGCCGCTTCGAGCAGGTGCGGGCATTCCACTGCCTGTCGCTGGGCACGCCGGTCATCAGCGAACGCAGCCTCGCCACGGCTGCCGACGACCCGTTCGAGGAGGCGGTGTTCTGGCTCCCGGAGCACGGGATCGAGAGCTTCTTCGGGCGCGATTTCAAGACGCCGGCCTACTTCGAGGCGGCACGGCGCCGATTGGCCGGATGGCAACGCCACGATGCACTGGACGCTTATGCCGACCTGCTGGCCTTCGGTGCAGGCTACCTGCAGGCCCACGCCCGCACCCGAAGCACCGACCCCTGGCGGCCGAAGGAGGTGAACCTCGGCTCGGGCAAGGACTACAAGCCCGGGTGGCTGAACGTGGACGTGCTCGACCGCGCCGAACCGGACGTGGTGCTCGACCTGGGCCGCCCGATGCAACTGCCGCTCACGCTGCCCACGCGTTTCGGCGGCACGGTGCAACTGGAGGCCGGCAGCGTGGAGCGGCTGTACGCCAACAACGTGCTCGAGCACGTACCTGACCTGCCCACGCTGATGAGCAATGCGCTGGCCTTGCTGAGCGAAGGCGGCGTGTTCGAGATCGAGGTGCCGTACGAGAAGGCGCTCACCGCCTGGCAGGATCCGACGCACGTGCGCGCGATGAACGAGAACTCGTGGGTCTACTACACCGACTGGTTCTGGTACCTCGGCTGGTTCGAGTACCGCTTCGAAATCGCCGAATCGTGCTGGCTGGACGCCCAGGTGAAGCCCTGCGGCAAGGAGGCTGCCGCGTTCATGCGCGTGAGCCTGCGCAAGATCCCCACCACGCTGCGCGAGCGCACCGTGGCGCGCACCATGCGGCCCGACTTCGGCGGGGTGGACGACGACTGGGCCGTGGCGTCCGGGGAGGATGCGGCTGCGATCAGCGAGTCGGGGCTGGCCGGAGCGGCGCGATGAGCGCGGCGGGCCTCGCGACGCACCTGCCGCCGGCCCAGCGCGTGCTCGAGCTGGGCAGCGACGACGCGCTGCGCGCTTCGCACCGCCTGCGCATCGGCCATGAAACCTGGCAGCGCGCCGGCGACCTGCCCTCGCTGCTGGCCCTGCCGGACGCCAGCTTCGACCTCATCGTGGTGAGCCAGGCGCTGCCACCCGGCGATGCGGCCGCGGCGCTGCTGACCCAGGCCGCGCGTGTGGCCGCGCCGGGCGCACCGTTGCTGCTGCAGACCTCGAACACCGGCCGCTTCGCCCTGGTCGAGCGCCTCGCGCTGGGGGACATCAACGACTCGACGCTCGCCGAAGTGGCCGCACAGGCGGGCCTGTCGGCATCCGCGCTGTACAAGCTGCTGCTGGACTGCGGATGGGCGCCGGACCTGCTCGAACCGCTGCCCCTGCAAGCGCAACACCAGGCGCCGGCCGCCGCGCTGTGCGCGGTGGCGCAAGGCCACGGCATGCCTGCGGCCAGTGCGCGCCGCACGCTGGCGGTGGGCGGTTTCGTGGTGCGTGGCGAGCGCAGCTTCGGCGCGGCGCCGCAGCAGCCGGGGCCTGCTCGCTTCAGCGTGGTGGTTCCCACCACGCGCGAGCTGCAGTTCCGCGCCGACATCCTGCCTTCACCCGGCCTGCACGAGGTGGATGCCAAGGTCGTCCGGTGCGATGGCGCGCACTCGCCGGCGGACGCGCTGGCGCGCGCGCTGCCGCAGTGCGACACCGACTGGGTGCTGATGGCGCACCAGGACGTCTACTTTCCGCGCGGCTTCGGTCATCGCCTGAATGCGCTGCTGGCCGAGCTCTCCGGCGCTGCCACCGAACACCTGCTGATCGGCTTCGCCGGCATCGGGGTGGACGCGCAGACCCACGCCTACCACCCGGCCGGCTTCGTGATCGACCGCCTCAGCCGCTTCGACCACGCCGCCTCGCAGGCGGCGGTGTCGATCGACGAGTTCGCGCTGCTGCTGCCGCGCCACACGATCCACCGCATCGACCCCGCGATCGGCTGGCACCTGTGGGCCACCGAGCTGTGCCTGGCGGCGATCTGCGAGCACAAGGTGTTCCCGCACATCGTGCGGCTGCCGGTGTTCCACGACTCATGGAACGACTACGTGCTGCCGCCGGCCTTCCACGAATCGGCGGCTTACCTGGCCGCCAAGTACCGCGGCTTCGGCCCGATCCACACCCTTTGCGGAGTGATCGACGACGCCTTCGTGGCGCGTCACCGGAGGGCCGCCTGATGCCGGCGATCACCACGCTGATCCCCGCCTACAAGACCGAGTACCTGGGCGAGCTGTTTGCCGGCCTGCAGACGCAGAGCCTGCGCGAGTTCCGCGTGGTGCTGTCGGACGACAGCCCCGGCGGGGCGATCACCGAGCTGTTGCGCCAGGGCCGATTCGAGCCGCTCGTGCGCGGGCTGGACCTGACGCTGGTGCAGGGCCCGCGCGCCGGGTCGTTCCGCAATGTGCAGCACCTGCTGGCGCACTGGGGCCACCTGACCCCGCTGGTGCACCTGCACATGGACGACGACGTCATCTATCCCGACTTCTACCGCGCGCACGCACTGGCGCATGCGCGCCATGGGCCGGGCGCCTCGGTGAGTCAGCGCTGGGTCACCTCCAGCGCCGGTCGGCCCGCGGCCATCCTGCCGCTGCCTGCGTTCGTGCACGACAGCAACGAGCGCGTGATGCTGGTGGCGGCGGACCGGCTGTTCGCCAGCACCGTGGCCACCTGCGAGAACTGGCTTGGCGAATGCACGAACACCGTGCTGTCCGCCGAAGGCGTGCGGCGCCTGCGCGCCGGTCGCATGCATGGCCTGTCGTACTACGGCCTGGGTGACATCGGCGTGCTGCTGGATGTGTCGCGCCACGCGCCGATCGCCTTCATCCGCGACCACTTGAGCGGCTTTCGCAGCCATGCGGCGCAGGCCACCGCCAACACGCGTTCGCTGGGCCTCAAGTGCGGCTACCTCGCCTGGGCCGCGCTGGCACTGGCTGCGTGGCGCGATGGACGCATGGGGCCCGAGCAGACCGTGCGGGCGTTGACCATCACGGTGGAGCGCTGTGCCGCACAGTACGGCGCCGAGGACGAGCACATCAACCGCTTCTTCGGCGTGGTGGCCGATCACGCGAGCGACCTGCTGTCCTTCGAGTCGGCGTTCCGCCTCTTCTGGGACGAGCTTCTCGCCGAGACGGGGGAAGTCGAGCCCGCGGCAGCGCCCGAGGCGGCGGCCGCCTGATCGAGCGAAACCGGAGACACGCATGGACGAGGTGGCCACCTACGGCGTGCGCGAACGCGAACCCGATGGCGACGCCATCGCGCTGCACTGCGAGGAACTGCGACGCGACGGCTTCACCGTACTGCCCGGCGTGTTCGCCCCCGAGCGCATGGCCGCGGCCGCGCACCGCCTGGACGAACTGTTGGCACTGCAGACCGCCGAATGCGGCGGCGAGGCGGCTTTGGAGCGCGCGCACGATCTCGATCTGCTGCGCTGCCCGCTGGCCTATGACGATGCGATGCTCGAGCTGGCCCGCCCGGCGCCGGTGATCGCCATCGCGCAACGGCTGCTCGGCGAGAACATCGTGCTGCTGATGCAGAACGCGGTGATCAACCGGCCGCGGCGCCGCCAGGCGCAGTCGCGCTTCCATCGCGACCTCAACTACCAGCACTGGACCAGCTCGCGTCCGCTGGCGCTGAACCACCTCGTGTGCGTGGACCGGTTCTTCACCGAAGGCGGCGCCACCTGGGTGCTCCCCGGGTCGCACCTGCACGAGGCGTTTCCGTCCAATGCCTATGCGGCACGGCACGAGGTGCCGGTGGAGGCCGAACCCGGCGCCGTGGTGATGATGGACGCGATGCTGTTCCATCGCTCCGGCGTCAACAGCACCGAGCACCACACGCGCCGCGCGGTGAACCATGTGGTCGGGGCGCCGTTCCTCGCGCAGCAGATCGACATGCCGCGCATGCTGCAGCAGCAGGGGCGCGACCACTCCGCCGACCCGTTCCTGTCGCGCTTTCTCGGCTATCGCTGGAACCCGGCGCCCGATGTGCGCGATTGGCGGGACAGGCATGCGCGCTGAAATCCTGTTCGAGCCGTGGTCCGCGTCGGCCTTCGTCGAAGCGGCGACGCGCGACATGCGCGCCGCGCTGGCGGCGCACCGACCGATCGCCCTCGTGGGCGCCGGCCAGACCGGCAGCCAGATGGCGGCGCTGCTGGGCGACGCAGCCTGCTGCTTTCTGGACGACACCCCGGCCAAGCAGGGCACGCAGATCGGCGGCCTGCCAGTGCACCCGGTGGAGGCCGGACTGCAGGCGCTGCCGGACGACGCGGTGGTGGTGGTGTGCATCTTCTCGGCGCGCCACAGCTTCGCCCTCACACGCGAGCGGCTGCAGCGCGTACGCGCGCTCGAGGTGTACCCGTTCGCCGCCTTGCTGCACACGCTGGGCACCGGCCTGCCCAACCTGTACCTCGGCGACATCGCACACCAGGTGGCGCAACAACCGCGCTACCGGCGCCTGCATGCCGCCCTGGCCGACGATGCCTCCCGCCGCGTGCTGGACGATCACCTGAGGATGCGCCTGCTGGCCGACTTCTCGGCGCTGCCCGATTCGCGCTGTGAGCTGGACTTCCTCGGCCTGGAGGACAGTGCCCGGCCCGCCTTCGTGGACGGCGGCGCCTTCGACGGCGACACGGTGGCCGAGTTCCTGGCCTGGCGCGGTGACCGCTTCTCGCAGGTGGTGGCGTTCGAGCCCGACCTCGCGAACTACCGGCGCATGGTGCAACGCGTGCAGGCCTTGCCGCCCGCGCTGCGCGAGCGCATCGCGCTGCGGCGCGCCGCGCTGTGGTCGCACGCGGGCGAGGTGAGCTTCGATAGCACCGGACACGTGGGCTCCGCGGTGAGCGTGCAGGGCGCACCTGCCGTGCCGGCCGACACGCTGGCCTCGGTACAGCACCTGTCGGATCCGGTACTCGTGAAGCTGGACGTCGAGGGCGCCGAGCGCGAGGTGCTGCAGGGTGCGCAGGCCTTCATTCGCGCGCGCCGCCCGCTGCTGGCCGTGAGCGTGTACCACCGCCCGGACGACCTGCTCGACCTGTTCGAGCTGGTGGAAGAACTCGCGCCCGGCAGCCGCTACCACCTGCGCTGCCACGGCGGCGACGGCAGCGACCTCACGCTCTATGCCGTGGCCGCGGACACGCTGCGCACCGCAGCCGCCACCTCGGCCACGTCGGCCGCGCCGAGGTAAGGCGCCATCGGCAGGCTGAGCACCTCGGCCTGCAGGCGCTCGGCCAGCGGCAGCGGCGGCCAGGCCCGGCCTGCATAGGCCGCCTGCGCGTGCGGCGCGGTGGGGTAGTGCACGAGGCTGCCGATGCCGCGCTCGGCCAGCGCGGCCTGCAGGCGCGCACGCACGGCGCTGCGCACCACGAACAGGTGCCACACCGGCTCCACGCCGGGCATCACCGCCGGCAGCTGCAGCGCCGTGCCGGCAAGCTGCTCCAGGTAAGCGGCCGCCAGCGCCCGTCGCGCGGCGTTCTCGGCGTCGAGTTGCGGCAGCTTCGCGCGCAGCACCGCGGCCTGCAGCTCGTCCAGCCGCGAGTTGAAGCCGGGCATGTCGTGGCGGTACTTGATGTCGCTGCCGTAGTTGCGCAGCTTGCGCAGGCGCGCGGCCAGTTGCGGATCGTCGGTGGTGATGGCGCCGCCGTCGCCCAGCGCGCCGAGGTTCTTGCCCGGATAGAAGCTGAACGCGGCGGCGTCGCCCAGGCTGCCCGCGCGGCGGCCGTGATAGCGCGCGCCGTGGGCCTGCGCGGCGTCCTCGATCAGCTTGAGCCCGTGGCGCCGCGCCAGCTCGGCGATCGGCCGCATGTCGGCGGGCTGCCCGTACAGGTGCACCGCGATCACAGCTCGCGTGCGGGGCGTGATCGCCGCCTCGATGCGCGCCGGGTCGATGTTGTGCGTGGCGGCATCGGGCTCCACTGGCACGGGCGTTGCACCGGCGTGAGTGGCCGCGAGCCAGGTGGCGATGAAGGTGTTGGACGGCACGATCACCTCGTCGCCCGCGCCGATGCCGTAGCCGCGCAGGATCAGGTGCAGCGCGTCCAGGCCGTTGGCCACGCCGACGCAATGGGCGCTGCCGCAGTAGGCCGCGAACTCCAGCTCGAAGGCCTCGGTCTCGGCGCCCAGCACGTACCAGCCCGAGCGCAGCACGCGGTCGATCGCCGCGCGCATCGCCTCGTCGTGCGGCGCGTTCACGCGCGCCAGGTCGAGGAAGGGAATCTTCACGACCACCTCGCGCGCATGAAATCGGCGTAGTCGCGGTAGTAGTCGCCCTCGTCATAGTGCGCCGAGGCCAGCACCATGCACACCGAGCCGGAGGAGAAGTTGTCCAGCTCGCGCCAGATCATCGGGCACAGGTACAGGCCGTTGTAGGAGCGGCTCAAGTGCACTCGCTTCTTGTCGCGCCCGTCGTCCAGCACCACGTCGAAGCTGCCCGACATCGCGACGATGAACTGGTGCAGCGTCTTGTGCGCATGGCCGCCGCGGTCCGAGCCGCCGGGCACGTCGTACAGGTAATACACGCGCTGGATGTCGAACGGCACATGCCGGTTCGATTCGATGAAGGTCAGGTTGCCCCGCGGATCATGGATCTTGGGCAGGTCGAGCATTTGGCAGTCGTCGAGGGACATCGTCGGCTCCTGTGGTCAGGACAGATCGATTTCGTGGAATTCGTGCACGACGCCGCCGGCGCCGAACTCGGCCTTGAAGCGGTACAGGCCGTCGTTCAGCCGACGACCGCCGTCTTCGGTGCTCACACCGAACGCGAGGTGACGCGCGCCGGTGGCGCGGGCGAGCGAGATGGCGCGGTCGATCAGCAGGTCGAGCGCGCCGATTTCCTGGCCGGCCGGGCTGGCCGCGGAGTACTGCAGGTGCAGCGCCGGCCCGGCACGAAAGAGCACCGTCGCGGCCACCACCGTATCGCCGTGCAGCGCTGCGTGAAAGCTGATGTGCTGCGGGAAGCGCTCGGCCAGCAGCGTGATCTCGGCCAGCGTGTGCGCCGGCTGAACGCCGTGGCGTGTTGCCAGCGTCTGCGCGATCACCGGCCACGCGGCCGGGGCGACCGCCACGCCTTCTTCGTGACGCAAGCCGGCGCGCAGCGCCTTCTTCAGGCTGCGCCGGCGCCGGTCGCTCGAGCCGAGCGGGTGCGCCAGGTCGAGCGCACTGGACAGATCGCAGCGCACGCGGCGAGCGCCGAGGCGGAACAGCGCGTAAAGGTCGTCTTGAGCCGGTGCGGTCTGATAGACATGCGGCACCGCCTTGTACAGCAGGCGCCGCAGGCCTTGCTGCGCGAAGTGGCGCACGACCGCCTCGAGCGCGTCCACCGCGCGTTGTCCGCGCAGTGCGCCCTGGTGCACCAACCCGCCGTAGGTGGCCCCCGGGTGCGACACGACGCACTGCGGATCCGCGGGGTCGAGCGCGGCCGGCAGCACCGCCAGCCATCGGCCATCGGCTTCGATCACCAGGGAGCGGTCGTCGAAGCGCGTGCCGTGGTAGGAGAGGAAGCGCTGCGAGTGCAGCAGGGTGGCGTTGTGCGCAGCGCTGCAAAAGGCGTCCCACGCGGCCGCCTCGTCCGGCCTGAACGGGCGCACCTGCATCATGTCGAAGCCTGCTCGGCGATGGCGAAGCCGGCCGCGCCGAAGTCGTCGCCGTTGTAGAGCAGCCAGGTGCGGCCGGCGGTGCGAAGCTCCGCGCTGTAGCACAAGGTGTCGGCATCGAAGCTGCCCGGGCTCGGCTCCAGCCCGAGGGTCTCGTCGGCGCGTGTCCAGTGCAGCCCGTCGGGGGAATGCGCCAGGCCCAGCCGGTAGCGCGCCGGGTCGCGGTGGCGCACCGAGTAGTGCATGCGGTAGCCGCCCGGCACGCGCAGCACGAAGGGCCGGCCGAAGCCGTGCTCCCGCGCTTCGTCCAGCGGCAGCACCACTCGGCCCTCGTCAGGCCAGCGCACGCCGTCGTGTGACTCGATGTGGCGGATGTCGTACAGCGGCATCGGCTTGCCTTCGATCGTCTCCCAGCGGCTGCCGGCCACGTACCACATGCGATAGCGGCCCCCGTCGTGCAGCACGCCCGGGCCGCAGCGGAAATGCAGTTCGGCGCTCGAGCGCTCGAGGATGGGTGTGGCCTGCACGCGGCGGAAGCTCGCACCGTCGTCGTCGCTCACGGCCAATCCGGTGAGCAGGCGGTAGCGAATGTGATGGCACAGCTCGAAGCCCACGTAGTACAGGAACACGCGGCCGTCGGGCGTGCGCAGCACCGAGGTGGGAAACACGCCGTTGTCGTCGAAGCTGCCCGGTGCGCCGATGTCCAGCACGGGTTCGGCGGCTCGGGCGAGCACGCGGCGCGGATCGTCGGGGTCGAGGTCGACCCAGCCGATGCGGCCCACGTTGGTGCCGTCGCGACATTGCAGGTAGACGCGCAGGCCGCCATCGCGCCGCAGCAGCGGCGTAGGGCAGGTGGCGTGGCTGCGCGCCCAGGGCAGGGTGCCGTCCGGGCGCCAGACGATGCCGTGCTTGACCCAGGTCACTCCGCCACCTTGAAGAAGCGCGGCGCCGGCAGGCGCGCGAGCTCCGGCGCCGGGGGCTTGAACATCGCGCCGTCCTCGGTGCTCTTCATCACCGTGATGGCCGGCGCCAGCCAGTTGTCGCGGCCGATGCTCACGTTGTTGGCGATCGTGCAGTTGACGCCGAGGAAGCTGTTGTCGCCGATCGTGCAGAAGCCCGATATCACCACGTGCGACGAGATGAAGCAGTTGGCGCCCACGCTGGAATGGTGACCAACGTGGTTGCCGCTCCATAGCACCACGTTGTCGCCGATGGTCACGAACGGCTGGATCGTGTTGTCCTCGAAGATGAAGCAGTGCTCCCCGAGCTTGACGTTGCGCCACACGAAGGCGCGCGAGCTGACGTACGAGGCAAGCTGGTAGCCGCGCGCCTTGGCGGCGCCGGCCAACCGTGTGCGCAGGCGGTTCAGCTGTGTGTAGACCGTGGCCACGTAGACGTCGTGCTCCGCGGGTGCGAAGTGGCGCTCCAACTCCTCGAACGGCACCACCGGCAACCCGTGCAGCTCGCGCTGCTTCAGGTAGGCCGCCTCCACCGCGAAGCCCGCCACCTGGTACGGCGAGTCGGCGTCGAAGTATTCGCGCGCGATCTCTGCAAACGCGGAATCCCCGACGATCACCAGCTTCCTGCTCTTCATGTGCGGCTCCTTCAGGGTTTGCGGATCAGGATGTCCTCGCGCCGGTTGGCCATCGGCAGCGCGGGCGCCTGCGGCAGCACCCAGGCGTGGAAGCCTTGGGCGCGGGCGCGGGCGAGCAGCGACAGCACGACGCTGTCGTCCATCTCGCCCGGCTGCAGGCAGTTGAAGGCGACGGCCGGTTTTTCATCACGACCGGTGAACTCGCGATGCTGGCGTTCGCCCGCCGGGCTGGCGAAGAAGCGCTTGCGCATCGTCTGGTTGGGCAGGTCACCCAGCAGCATCTCGCCGCCGTCGGCCAGCAGCGCCAGGCAACGGTCGAGGAAATCCCACAGGTTGCCCTGCGCGAACACGTACTGCACGACGCTGTAAGCCACGATCGCATCGACGCGTCCGTGCAGGGCTTCGAACCGGTCGGCGGCCGCTTCCGGAAAGGCGCCGGGCAACTTCTCGATGTGATCACCGTGGGGCAGCAGCGCGAGCATCTCGGCACTGTCCACGAAGATCACCCGGCCGCCGCGCTCGGCACACAGGGCAGCGAGCATCACCGGCAGCGCGCTGCAGCCGGGGCCGATCTCCAGCACGGTGGCACCGGGCGAATCGAGGCGCGGCAGCTTGGCGCGGATGTCGGCAAAGATCGCCGCCTCCTTGCCCTCCCGATAGGCCGCCGGAAACCCCACCTTCTCGTGACGCGTGAGCTGCGGGTCACGCGCCAGCTCACGAAAGCCGTCGAAGTCCAGGCGGGCGAATCTGCTGTAGTCGACCATGAGCGCCATGATGCCGCGCGCGCCGCGGTGCAAACGGTGGAGCAGGCCAGAAATCGGGCCGCAATTGACTGCCCGCCCATGTACCGAAGCAGCGAGAAATGTCACGCGCGGTCACGTCGTGCCACGGACGGTCACGCCGCGGTTCGTGATCTGCGTCACGAAGCAAAGGCGGGGGCAGACGCGCTTGTAGGAATTTGCCTGACAGGCGGTACGGAAGAAGCGGGACTCAAGCCACGGAAATGGTCCGATGTTGCGGGCTTGTTGCGGTCTTCAGAATCCACTCCACGCTGAACACAAACGTGCAGTGCCTTCCGAAGCCCGCCCACAAGGAACAAGCCATGAACACCGAACAGATCCTCGCCGAAATCCGTGAAGCCAATCTGTCGTACCTGATGCTGGCGCAAAGCCTGATCCGCGGCGACCGCGACCAGGCCCTGTTCCGCCTGGGCGTGTCGGAAGAGACCTGCAACCTGATCGCCGCGCTGACCCCGGCGCAGATGATGAAGATCGCCTCCGGCAACACGCTGCTGTGCCGCTTCCGCATGGACGACGACATCGTGTGGAGCCTGCTCACCAGCCACGGCAAGAGCGCCGCCAACGACGGCGTCTCGCGCCTGCACGCTTCGATCCTGATGGCCGGGCGCCATCAGGAAGCCGCCTGACCCCAGCAGCGCCAGCACCGGAGCCGCCCCATGACGCGTCAGAAGAGCATCCTCACCGAAGCCAAGCAGATCGACCGTGCGGTCACGCTGATCAAGCTGGGCGCGCGCCTGCAGGTGCTGGAGTCGGAAACCGATCTCTCCTACGAGCGCCTGCTGCGCCTGTACAAGGAGGTGTCGGGCAAGTCGCCTTCGAAGGGGCAGCTGCCGTTCTCCACCGACTGGTTCATGACCTGGCAGCCCAACATCCATGCCAGCCTGTTCCTGAACATCCACGAATACCTGAACAAGGCCGCCGAGATCGACGAGATCGATACGGTGATCAAGGCCTACCAGCTCTACCTGGAGCAGGCGCAGGCGCAGAGCCTGGAGCCGCTGCTGTCCGTCACCCGCGCCTGGCGCCTGGTGAAGTTCATCGACAACGGCATGCTCACGATGACCAAGTGCTCCAAGTGCGGCGGCCACTTCGTGACCCATCCGCACGAGATCGCCAAGCACTTCGTGTGCGGCATGTGCAACCCGCCGGCGCGCGCCGGCAAGGGCAAGGCGGCGGGCGCCTTGAGCCTGCACTGAAATTTCGTTTAACAACGGCGCGGACCTGCCGATAAGGGTCCAAAGGTTTCGGTTTCTTGCTTGCTTGTCTCCTCCTGGCACATCCCCTGTGCTATTTCTGCGGGCCCTCGTGGCCCGCTTTCTTTTTGTTGCTGCAGCGCGAGAAGTAAGCCCGCAATTCCGGGCTGATGAGGCGACCGCCGCCGCGGCGCCGCCTCGACACTCAAGACCGATGTGCCCCGGGCCGATAAGGCCCATGACTGCTCGGTATTCCCCCACGTCATGTTCGTCATCATCGGTTGGGTTGTCGCCCTGGCTTGCGTGTTCGGCGTGTTCGTCGCGCACGGCGGGAACATCCACGTCGTGCTGGAGGCGCTGCCCTTCGAGATGATCACGATCATGGGTGCGGCCGGCGGCGCCTTCCTGGCCACCAACCAGCCCAAGGTGCTGAAGGCGGCGATGAGCGGGCTGGCGGCCTGCTTCAAGGGCAGCAAGTACACCAAGGCGCGCTACATGGAGCTGATGGCGCTGATGTACGACATCCTGCAGAAGGCGCGCAAGGAAGGCCTGATGTCGATCGAGAACGACATCGAGACGCCGCACGACTCGCCGCTGTTCCAGAAGTACACCACCATCGGCAACGACCACCACGTGGTCGAGTTCATGACCGATTACCTGCGCATGATGGTGTCGGGCAACCTCAACGCGCACGAGATCGAGTCGCTGATGGACAGCGAGATCGACACGCATCACGCCGAGAGCCATGCGCCGGTGGCGGCCCTGCAGCGCCTGGCCGGCGGCCTGCCGGCCTTCGGCATCGTGGCGGCGGTGCTCGGCGTGGTGAACACGATGGGCTCGGTGGGGCAGCCGCCGTCGGTGCTGGGCGCGATGATCGGTTCGGCCCTGGTGGGCACCTTCCTCGGCATCCTGCTCAGCTACGCGTTCTTCGAGCCGCTGGCCGGCCTGCTGGAGCAGAAGATCGACGAAGGCAGCAAGGAACTGCAGTGCATCAAGACCACGCTGCTGGCCAGCATGCAGGGCTATGCGCCGCAGGTGGCGGTGGAGTTCGGGCGCAAGGTGCTGTATTCCACCGAGCGGCCCACCTTCCTCGAGCTGGAAAGCCACGTCAAGGGCAAGAAGCCCGCATGAGCTGAACCATGGCCGGCGACAGCAAGAAGCTCCAACCCATCATCGTCAAGCGCGTCAAGCGCGGCGGCCATGCCGCGCATGGCGGCGCCTGGAAGATCGCCTATGCCGACTTCGTGACGGCGATGATGGCGTTCTTCCTGCTGATGTGGCTGCTGGGCAGCACCACCGAGGGCGACAAGAAGGGCATTGCCGAGTATTTCTCGTCGCCGCTGAAGATCGCGCTGCTGTCGTCGGGCTCGGGCGCCGGCGATTCGTCGCACGTGGTCAAGGGCGGCGGGCAGGACCTCACGCGCACCACCGGCCAGGTCAAGCGCGGCGAGGTGGCCGCCGACCGAGCGCACGTGAACATCAAGGCGCTGAAGGCCGAGCAGATCCGCGCCGAGGTGGCGCGCCTGGAGGACCTGAAGCGCAGGGTCGAGGAGAAGATCAGGGCCAACTCGAAGCTGGCGCCGATCAGCTCGCAGATCCGCCTCGACATGACGGCCGACGGCCTGCGCATCCAGATCGTCGACGACCAGAACCGGCCGATGTTCGACTCCGGCAGCGCGGTCGTGAAGCCGTACATGCGCGAGCTGCTGCAGGACATCGGCAGCGTGCTGGCCGAGGTGCCGAACCGGCTCACGCTGGAAGGCCACACCGACGCGCACAACTACTCGGCCGGCGATCGCGGCTACAGCAACTGGGAGCTGTCGGCCGACCGCGCCAATGCGTCGCGCCGCGAGCTGCTGGCCGGCGGCCTGCCGGAGGACCGCGTGCTGCGCGTGCAGGGCCTGGCCTCGAGCATGCTGTTCGACCGCAACGATCCGCTGAACCCGGTGAACCGGCGCATCAGCATCATCGTGATGAACCGCGAGGCGGAAGAGCGCTTCTTCCACAACCCGGCGCAAGACGCCGAGGCCGCCGCGCCGGCCCCCGCAACCGGCCCCGCGGCCGCCGCCGTGCCGCGGCCCGAGCCGGTCAACATCGTTCCTCAAGTTCGACCCGATCTACCCGATAACCTGCGCAAGCCTTGACGCCGTAAGGACGAGCCCGCCATGAATCCAACCGACCTGAAGTTCCTGATCGTCGACGACTTCTCGACCATGCGCCGCATCGTGCGCGGCCTGCTGAAGGAAATGGGTTGCAACAACGCCGACGAAGCGGAGGACGGCGCCATCGCGCTGAACATGCTGAAGGCGCAGAAGTTCGACTTTGTCGTCACCGACATCAACATGCCCAACATGAACGGCTTCGACCTGCTCAAGGCCATCAAGGCCGACGACAGCCTGAAGCACCTGCCGGTGCTGATGGTGACGGCCGAAGCGCGCAAGGAAGACATCGTGCTGGCCGCCCAGAGCGGCGCGGCCGGCTACATCGTGAAGCCCTTCACCAAGGCCACGTTGGAAGAGAAGGTGCAGAAGATCATGCAGAAGATGGCGACCACCGCCTGACGCCTGAAGGAACCGAGGACATGAAAATGGATGACCTTGCAACCCTGGCGCCGCAGATGGCCGCCCAGGCCAGCCCCGAAATCTTCCAGCAGCTGGGCCACATCACGCGCCAGCTGCACGACACGCTGAACCAGCTGGGCGTGATGCCCAAGCTGCAGCAGGCCGCCGACGGCCTGCCCGACGCGCGCAGCCGCCTGAGCTACATCGCCCGGAAAACCGGCGAAGCCGCCGACAAGGTGCTGAACTCGGTCGACCAGGCCAAGCTCGAGCATGGCCACATCAGCTCCGAGACGCGGCGCATCGCCGAGGCGATCGTGGCCGACCCGGTGAAGGCCGTGGCCTCGGGTGCGGTGCTGAACTTCGTGTCGGACGTGGAGAAGAGCACCGCGCGCATCGACCAGCACCTGACCGACATCATGATGGCGCAGGACTTCCACGACCTCACCGGCCAGGTGGTGGCCAAGGTGGTGTCGCTGGCCACCGACCTCGAGGACAGCCTCGTCAAGCTGCTGGTGCAGGCCGCGCCGCCCGAGCAGGCCAAGAAGGTGGAGGACACCATCCTGCACGGCCCGGTGGTGAGCCCCGAGGGCCGGACCGACGTGGTGCAGAACCAGGGCGAAGTGGACGACCTGCTCGCCAGCCTCGGCTTCTAGCCGCCGCGCGACAGGGTGGCGGCGGCCACCAGCGCGCGCGCCGACCCGAGCAGCACGCGCGTGGCTTCCTCCGGCGCGAGCAGCGATGCGCTCACGAACGCACCGTTGATCAGCAGGCCCAGCTGAGCCGCCAGGTCGCCCGGGCGCGCGGCGCCGAGCGCGCGCGCCAGTTGGGTCAGCCGCTCGCGCATGGCCTTCATGTGCTGCCGCGACACCTCGCGCGCGGGATGGTCCGCCTCGGCGAATTCGGCCGCCACGTTGATCTGCGGGCAGCCCCGGTAATTGGCGCGTGCCAGCCGCTTGCCGATCCAGCGCATGTGGGCCTCCAGCTCGGCCAGGGGGTGGCCGGCATGTCGCCCGCTGACCTCGTCCCAGAGGGACCAGAACTCGATGTCTTCACGCTCGAGAAAGGCGACGATCAGGTCGTCCTTGGTGCGGAAGTAGCGGTACAGGCTGGTCTTGGCGACCCCCGAGGCCTCCACCACCAGATCCACCCCCACCGCGCGCACGCCGCGCTCATAGAACAGGGTGGATGCGGTGTCGAGGATGCGCTGGCGCACGTCCGCCGGTTCGCTGCTCTGCTTGGTCATGCTTGACACGATACAGACCTGTCTTTACGATCGCAAGAAACAGACAGGTCTGTATCGTATGACAAGCACTTCACCCCTCATGCACTCGCGGCCCGTGGCCGTGTACGGCGCCGGCGGCCACACCGGCCGCTTCGTGATCGACGAACTGCGGCGTCGCGACATCGCGGCCGTCGCCGTGGGGCGGCGTGCGGCGGCGCTGCCCGCCGGCGTGCCGGGGCGGGTGGCCGCCCTCGACGACCCGCAGGCCCTGGGCCGTGCCTTTGCCGGCTGCGCGGTGGTGATCAATTGCGCAGGCCCGTTTCTCGACACGGCCGCTGCCGTGGCGCAAGTGGCTGTGCAAGCGGGCGCCAGCTACCTGGATGTGACGGCCGAGCAGGCCAGCGCGCAGCAGACCTTCGAGCGCTTCGACGCCGCCGCTCGCGCAGCCGGCGTGGCGGTCATACCGGCCGCGGGGTTCTACGGCGGCCTGGCCGATCTGCTGGCAACCGCATTGCTCGGCCCCGAGGGCGAGGCCGACGAGGTGACCGTTGCGATCGCGCTCGACCACTGGTGGCCCACCGAGGGCACGCGCAAGACCGGCGAGCGCAACCGCGTGCCGCGCCTGATCGTCGACGACCACCGCCTGGTGCCGATGCCGCTTCCGGCGCGCACGGCTACCTGGCAATTCGGCGCGCCGCATGGCGAGCAGGCGATCGTCGAGCTGCCGTTCAGCGAGGTCATCACGATCTCGCACCACCTGCGCGTGCGCAGCCTGCGTGCGCATCTCACGCAGTCCTCGCTGAACGAGATTCGCGATGCGGCCACGCCGCCGCCGGTGGCGCACGATGCACGCGGCCGCTCGCCGCAGCGCTTCGAGATGGTGGTGCAGCTGCGCGAGGGTGCAGCGCTGCGCACCGCGGTGGCGCGGGGCCAGGACATCTATGCGGTGTCGGCGCCGATGGTGGTGGAGGCGGCGGCGCGCCTGATGGCGCCCGGCTTCGACCGGGTCGGCACGCGCGCGCTGGGCGAGGCCTTCGATGCGCGGCAGGTCCTGGCGGCCTTGGTGCCGGAGCACCTGAGCGTGAGCCTGCCGCTGCCGCGGTGGCTCAGGCCTCCGGCCGCTTCGGGATGTTGAGCCCGCGCGCCACGGCGGGCCGCGCCAAAAAGGCCTGCAGCACGCGCTGCACCTGGGCGAAGTCACCGAAGCCCACCAGGTCCCCGGCGCCGTAGAAGCCGATCAGGTTGTTGATCCACGGGAAGGTGGCGATGTCGGCGATCGAGTACTCGTCGCCCATGATCCACGCACGGCCCTCGAGGTGCTGGTCCAGCACCTTGAGCAGGCGCTTGGCCTCCGCCGCGTAGCGGTCGCGCGGGCGCTTGTCCTCGTAGTCCTTGCCGGCAAATTTGTGGAAGAAGCCGACCTGGCCGAACATCGGCCCGATGCCGCCCATCTGGAACATCAGCCACTGCAGCGCCTGGTAGCGGCGCGCCGGGTCGGCCGGCATCAGCTGCTGCGCCTTGTCGGCCAGGTACACCAGGATCGCGCCCGATTCGAACAGCGGCAGCGGCTTTCCGCCGGGGCCTTGCGGGTCGATGATGGCGGGGATCTTGTTGTTCGGGTTGAGCGACAGGAACTCGGGCGACAGCTGGTCGTTGGCGTCGAAGCGCACCAGGTGCGGCTCATACGGCAGGCCCGTCTCCTCCAGCATGATCGACACCTTCACGCCGTTGGGCGTGGGCAGCGAGTAGAGCTGGATGCGGTCGGGCTGCTGCGCCGGCCACTTCCTGCTGATGGGGAAGGCGGAGAGATCGGTCATGCTGGCTCCTGGCTGAGGTCGGCGCCGATTCTCGGCGTGCACCGGTGTCCCGCGCAGCGTGGGGTCACTCGGCCGCGGCCGCGGCCTGCACCGGGGCGCCCGCATCGGCATCGCCCTCGGTGCCCATCGCGCCGCGGCTCACGCTCTCGCCATCGCCGGGGCGCAGGCGCCAGAAGCTGATCGACGACAGCGCCGTGAGCACGCCCAGCGCGATCAGCGCGTGGTGCAGCGCGCCGGTCACGGCCGCCGCGTTGTCCTGCGACACGCGGCCCAGGAACCAGCCGGCCAGCAAGGTGCCGGTGGCCAGGCCGAAGCTCATCGACAGCTGCTGCAGCGAGCTGGCCATCGTGCTGGCCATGCTGGTGTCGGCCGGTGCCACGTCGGCATAGGCCAGCGTGTTCATGCTCGAGAACTGCAGCGAGTTGAAGAAGCCCAGCGCCAGCCCGATCAGCGCGATCACGGCCAGCGGCGTGTGGCTGCTCACGCTGGCGTAGAGCAGGATCACCACGCCGATCATCACCGTGTTGACCACGAGCACGCGCCGGTAGCCCAGGCGCGCCAGGATGCGGCCGGCCACCAGCTTCATCGTGATGGCGGCGGCCGCGGTGGGCATCATCAGCAGGCCCGAGGTCCAGGCCGGCAGGCCCAGCCCCAGCTGGTACAGCAGCGGCAGCAGGAACGGCAGGCCGCCGATGCCCAGCCGCGTGACGAAGCCGCCCACCACCGAGATGCGGAAGGTGCGCACCTTGAACAGCGCCAGCTGCAGCAGCGGATGCGCCACCTGACGCGCATGCCACACGTAGGCCGCCAGCAGCCCCAGCGCCACGGCCAGCAGCACGGCGCTGGAGGTGGTGTCGATGCGGTGCTCGCCGAAGATCTCCAGCAGCCACGACAGCAGCGCGATGCCGCCGCCGAACAGCACCAGCCCCACCACGTCCAGCGGGCGTGGCTGGCCGCGGTAGTCGGGCATGTGCTTGTGGATCAGCCATTGCGCGGCCACGCCCACGGGCACGTTGACGAAGAAGATGTCGCGCCAGCTGAGCCAGTGCACGATCAGCCCGCCCACCGTGGGCCCGAGCAGGGGGCCGATCAGCGCCGGCATCACGACGAAGTTCATCGCGCTCAGCAGCTCGGCTTTCGGAAAGGTGCGCACGATGGTCAGCCGGCCCACCGGCATCATCATCGCGGCGCCCACGCCCTGCGCGAGGCGCGCGGCCACCAGCATCGGCACGTTGACCGACAGGCCGCACACCACTGACGACACGGTGAACAGCAGCATCGCCAGCGAGAACACGCGTCTCGTGCCGAAGCGGTCGGCCATCCAACCGCTGAACGGAATGCACACCGCCAGGCTGAGGATGTACGTGGCCACCACCGCCTTCAGGCTGAGCGGCGCCACCTGCAGGCTGTGCGCCATCGCCGGCACGGCGGTGTTGACGATCGTGGAGTCGAGCTGCTCCATGAACAGCGCGGTGGCCACCACCCAGGGCAGGTAGCGCTTGACGGCGTCCGAGGATGGGGCAGAGGTCATCGTGGGCCAGTATGGTCCACGGACTCCCAGCAAGCGCGATGCCCCGGCTTTGCAGCCGCAGCGCAGCAGGGCCGCTCAGGCCAGCACGGTCTGCAGCAAGCGGCGGTCGATCAGCGTCAGGTGGCCTTCGGTCGCAAAGGCCGGCAGCACGGCCGGCGGCCGCCCCTCGTGCGGGCTGGCGGTCCAGCGCTGCAGGCGTCGGCGGCCGGAGACCGGATCGTGCTCCAGCCACACCAGCTCGCTGCCGTCCTCCCAGGCGCGCACCATGCGCTGCGCCATCGGCAGTGCCTCCACGCTGCCGGCGTCGAGCAGCAGCACGGCGTCGCCGCGCGCGGCCTGCAGGCCGATCGTGAGCGCCTGCGCGCGGCCGGCGCCCGCGTTGAGCACCAGCGCCTGGAAGCCGGGCAGCTCGCACCAGCTGCGCGCAAAGGCCTCGGTGGCGTCGCTGCTGCCGCGGTCGACCAGGATGATCTCCCACGGGTAGCCGCATTCGGTGAGCAGGTCGCTCAGCTCGGGCAGCAAGGTGCCCAACGCGGCCACCTGGTTGTGGGCCAGCAGCACGCACGACAGGTGCTGGCGGCGCCCGGACAGCTGGGCCCAGCCCGACACGTGCGCCCAAGCGCGTGCGTGTTCGTCGGCCGGGTAGCGCGAGTGCAGCGTGCTGGGCCCGGCGTCGCGCGCGGCGTGGCGGCCACGAGCGCGGGCGCCACTGAGGCGCTCGAGCCAGGCTCCGGCGATCTCCAGAATCTTTGACATGGGGTGCGTGGACACGCGCTGCGCAGGTGCCCCGAGCATAGTGGTGCCGGGGCGCCCGCCGGCGCCCGCGCCCCCCGGGTCGGGGGTGCTCCGCTTACGCGTCCACCGCCACCACGGTGCGGCCGCGCAGCTTGCCCTCGAGCAGCGCGCTGGCCATCGGGATCGCCTCGCTGAGCCCGATCTGCACCGTCATCTGGTCCAGCTTGGGGCCGGCCACGTGCTGGGCCAGCAGCTCCCACGCCCGGGTGCGGGTGGCGTTGTCGACGAACACGCAGTTGATGCCGTACAGCGTGATGCCGCGCAGGATGAAGGGCATCACCGTGGCGGGGAAATCCGCGCCCTGCGCCAGGCCGCAGGCGGCCACGGCGCCGTGCCAGCGCGTGCCGGCGCAGGCGTTGGCCAGCGTGTGGCTGCCCACCGAATCCACCACGCCGGCCCAGCGCTCGCTCTGCAAGGGCTTGCCCGGTTGCGACAGCGTGCCGCGCTCGATGATGTCGGCCGCGCCGAGGAAGCGCAGGTACTCGGCCTCCTGCGGGCGCCCGGTGGAGGCGGTGACGCGGTAGCCCAGGCCGGCCAGCAGGGCCACCGCCACCGAGCCCACGCCACCGGCGGCGCCGGTGACCAGCACCTCGCCGTCGCCCGGCTTCAGGCCGTGGCGTTGCAAGGCCATCACGCACAGCGCGGCGGTGTAGCCGGCGGTGCCCACGGCCATCGCCTGCTTGGTGCTGAACGCCTGCGGCAGGCGCAGCAGCCAGCCTGCCTCCAGCCGCGCCTTCTGCGCCAGGCCGCCCCAGTGGGTTTCGCCCAGGCCCCAGCCGTTGACGACCACGCGGTCGCCCGGCCGCCAGGCGGGGTTGTCGCTGTGCTCCACCGTGCCGGCGAGGTCGATGCCGGGCACCAGCGGCCAGCGCTTGACGATGGCGCCGCGGCCGGTGATGGCCAGGGCGTCCTTGAAGTTGAGGCTGGAGTACTCCACGCGCACCGTCACGTCGCCGGGCGGCAGCTGCGCTTCGTCCAGATCGAGCAGCTCGGCGCGGGTCTGCCGCTCCTGCTGCGTGAGCATCAATGCCTTGAACACGCTCGTCTCCTCATGGCGGGGGAGACGAGCGTAGCACCGGGCCGGCCGGCTTACTTGGTGGTGCCGCTGCCGTTGTCGGCGGCGCTGGCGGCCGCGGCGGGACGCTTCGCCTTATGGTGGCGGGGCTTCATGTGCTTGCGGGGCATGGTGTCACTGGTGCCGCTGGTGCTGGCGCGGTCGCTGTTGTCGCCCGAGGCCATGGCGCCGCTGTTCGGCTCCAGCGTGCCGGCGCGCGCTTCACGGTAGGCGTGCTCGGCCTCCTTCAGGCATACCGCGCGCGGCTCGGTCGAGCGGCCGCTGTTGCAGAAGTCCTTGTCGTGCTGGTAGGCCTGCTTGGGCGTCATCGACGCGGCGTTGGCCGGCGGCGTGAGGTCGTCGGGCGTGTCGGCCGCGCGGGCCGTGCCCAGCGTGAAGGCGGCGGCGATCGCGCACACCCACAGCGACGGGTTGGCGAGCAGGCGCAGCTCGTGCGCGGCGTGTTCGTGAGAGCGGTTCATTTGGGGGTCTCCTTCTTCGAAGCCAAACAAGTGACCGTTCCACGGTACGCAGCGCGCGCGGCACAAGCTGTCGGGCCGCCCCACGGGGCGCAGCCCGGGAGCGCCGATTCCCGTGTAGGGCGTGCCTGTCAGGCCGGCTGCAGCGCCACAGGTACGCCGCTCAACACCGCATTGCCGGACAGCGGGTCGCGCAGACGCTCGTCGAGCACGGCATTGAGGTTGGCACCGGGGCGCGCGGCGGCCACCTGCATCTGCGTGCCGGGCTGCGCATGGCCCCAGCCGTGCGGCAGGCTCACCACGCCGGGCGCCATTTCGTCGCTCACCTGCACCGTGGCTTCGATGTGGCGGCCCGCGCGCTCGACGCGCGCGCGTCCGCCGTCGACGAGGCCGTGGCGTGCGGCGTCATCCGGGTGCACGAGCAGCGTGCAGCGCTGCGGGCCCTTGGCCAGCAGCGGCAGGTTGTGCAGCCAGCTGTTGTTGGAGCGCACCTGGCGCCGGCCCACGATCACCAGGTCGGGCGCTGTGGCGTGCAGGTCGGCCAGCGCACGCTGCAGGTCGGCCAGCAGCGCGGCCGGTGCCAGCTCCACCTGGCCGGACGGCGTGCGCAACAGCTCCGGGATGCGTGGCTGCAGCGGGCCCAGGTCGATGCCGTGCGGCGCGTCCTTCAGCGCCTGCAGGGTCAGGCGATCACCATAGGGGCCGCTGCGCAGCGCCAGGTCGAGCCAGCGCTCGGGGCCGGGCGGCACGGCCTGCAGTGCCTGCAACGCAGCGGGGGCCTGCGTGCCTGCGACGCGCTGCACCGTCTTGGCCAGCAGTGCGTCGTCCAGTGCGTGCACGTCGGCCCGCGCACCCTGGCCGCTCACGATGGCGGCCAGCCGCAACAGGATCGTCCACTCGCTCGGCGCACCGTGCGGCGCCGGCAGCACCGGTGCGCTGTAGCGCGCCTGGTTGCGGTACGACAGCTGCGCGAACGACACGTCGTAGTGCGGCTCCTCCAGCGGCGACAGGCCGGGCAGGATCACGTGCGCATGGCGCGTGGTCTCGTTGAGGTAGATGTCCACGCTCACCATGAAGTCGAGCTGCTCCAGCGCGGCGGCCAGGCGCTCGCCGTTGGGCGCCGACAGCACCGGGTTGCTGGCCACCGTGACCAGTGCACGCACCTGACCCGGCCCGGGCGTCTCGATCTCCTCGGCCAGGCAGCCCATCGGCAACTCGCCCCACACCTCGGGCGCGCCGCTCACGCGGCTGGCATGGCGGCCGGTGACGATGCCGCGGCCGCGGCCGGGCTCGCCTTCGGTGTTGGCCGCAAAGGCCGGCGCCTTCGGGAACATCGCGCCGCCGGGTTCGTCCAGGTGGCCGGTGAGCGCGTTCAGCACGTCGACCAGCCAGCTGCACAGCGTGCCGAAGGCCTGCGTGCAGGTGCCCAGCCGCCCATAGACCGCGGCGCGCTCGGTGGCGGCGAGCTCGCGCGCCAGGGTGCGCAGGGTGGCGGCGTCGATGCCGCAGCGCTGCGCGCAGGCCTCGGGCGTGAAGGGCGCCACCGCGGACTGCACGGCGTCGATGCCGGCCAGGTGCGGCGCCAGGCGGCCGGTGCGCACCAGGCCTTCGTCGAACAAGGTGTGCAGCATGCCCAGCAGCAGGAACACGTCGGCGCCGGGACGGATCGGCAGGTGCCGGTCCGCCACCGCGGCGGTCTCGGTGCGGCGCGGGTCGACCACCACCAGGCGGCCGCCACGCGCGCGCAGCGCCTTGGCCTTGGCCCGGAAGTCGGGCACGGTCCACAGGCTGCCGTTGGAGGCCATCGGGTTGGCGCCCAGCACCAGCAGCCATTGCGTGCGCTCGATGTCGGGCACCGGTACCGACAACCAGTGGCCGAACATCAGCCTGCACGACAGCTGCTTGGGCATCTGGTCCAAGGTGCTGGCGGTGAACAGGTTGCGCGTGCCCAGCGCCTTCAGCAGCCGCGGCATCGCCAACGTGAGGCCGAGCTTGTGCACGGTGGGGTTGCCGATGCTGGCGGCCACGGCGTCGCGCCCATGCGCTGCCTGCAGCGGCACCAGCCGGCGCTCGATCTCGTCGAAGGCCTCGTCCCAGCTCGCCGGCACGAAGCGGCCGTCGCGCTTGATCAGCGGCTGGCGCAGCCGGTCCGGGTCTTCATGCAGCTCCTTCAGCGCCACGCCCTTGGGGCACAGGAAGCCGCGGCTGAACGGGTCGGCTTCGTCGCCGCGGATCGAGATCACGCGGCCCTGCTGCACGCGCAGCTCCAGCCCGCAGGCGGCTTCGCACAAGGGGCAGATGCGGTAGGTGGTGGTGGTGTCGGTCATGCGGTGCTCCGGGGCAGCCCGTGTTTATGCGACAGATGCGGCGCGCTGTTTGTCGCCCACGCGACGCAAGGCCTGCGCCGTGCCCTCGTCGGCCGGAAAGAAGGCCTCGATCGCCAGCTCGGCAAGCGTCACGTCCACCGGCGTGCCGAACACGGTGATCGTGCTGAAGAAGCTCAAGCAGCCCTGCGGCGTGTGCAGGCGCAGCGGCACCACCACACCGGCGTAGTCGGTGGCCGCGTGGGTGCCGGCATCGGTCGGCACCGGGTAGTCCAGCAGCTCCTGCAGCAGCGCGGCCAGGGCGGGGTCGCCGCTGGCGGCAATCTGCTGGTGCAGCCGCGCGACGAGGTGGGCGCGCCATTCGCCCAGGTTGGCGATGCGCGGGGCGAGCGCGTTCGGATGCAGCGCCAGGCGCAGCACGTTGACCGGCGGCTGCAGCAGCTCGGGCGCCACGCCCTCCATCAGCGGTGCGACCGCGCCGTTCATCGCCACCAGGTTCCAGTGCCGGTCCACGGCCAGCGCGGGGAAGGGCTCATGCCCGCGCAGCACCAGGTCCACCGCCTGGCGTGCCGCGTGCAGGGCCGGGTCGTCGAGCGAGCGCTCCTTGAACATCGGCGCGAAGCCCGCGGCCAGCAGCAGCGCGTTGCGCTCGCGCAGCGGCACCTCCAGCCGCTCGGCCAGGTGCAGCAGCATCTCGCGGCTGGGCTGCGCGCGCCCGGTTTCCACATAGCTGAGGTGGCGCGTGGAGATCTCGGCCTCGCAAGCCAGGTCGAGCTGGCTCATGCGGCGGCGCTGGCGCCAGTCACGGATCAGTTCGCCCACGGGGCGGGAGGTGGCCAGGTTCATGCCCGCACGATATCGAAAGCCGGCGCCGCCGCGCCATGACCTCGCAGGTCATCGGGGGGCGCGCGCCGAGCCTCGACGGCATCCGGCCGAAGGGGCATGATCGCGCTCCACTCCACTCCTGCAAGAGGTTCCGGATGAACTCCATGCTTCGCATTGCCGCGGCCGCGGCCCTGTTGTCTGCCAGTGCGGCCACCGTGTGGGCCGCTCCCGTCAAGCTCGAAGGCAGCCAGGAGGTGCCGCCGGTGCAGACCAGCGCCAGCGGCAGCGGCAACATCGACGTGGCCGCCGACGGCGCGGTCAGCGGCAGCGTCAGCACCACAGGCGTCGACGGCACGATGGCGCACATCCACATGGCCGGGGCCGGCAAGAACGGGCCGGTGATCGTCCCGCTCACGCAAGGGGCGGGTGGCACCTGGAGCGTGCCGGCCGGCGCCAAGCTCAGCGCCGAGCAGATGAAGGCCTACCAGGCCGGTGACCTCTACGTGAACGTGCACAGCGCGGCGCACAAGGGCGGCGAGATCCGGGCCCAGATCAAGCCCTGATGATCGTCGTCCACCACCTCAACAACTCGCGCTCGCAGCGCGTGTTGTGGCTGCTCGAGGAGCTGGGGCTGCCGTACGAGATACGGCGCTACCAGCGCGACCCGAAAACGATGCTGGCGCCGCCCGAGCTGCTGAAGGTGCACCCGCTGGGCAAGTCGCCGGTGATCACCGACGACGAGGTCACGCTGGCCGAAAGCGGCGCCATCCTCGAATACCTGGTCGATCGATACGGCAACGGCCGGCTGAAGCCGCGGCCCGGCACCGCGCAGGCGCTGCGCTACCTGTACTGGATGCACTTCGCCGAGGGCAGCGCGATGCCGCCGTTGCTGATGAAGCTGGTGTTCGACAGCATCGAGACCAAGGCGCCGCTGCTGGTGCGGCCGATCGCCACCGCGATCGCGCGCAAGGCCAAGGCGATGATCGTCACGCCCAACCTGCAGCGCCACCTCGCCTTCATGGAGGCCGAGCTGGGCCGCAGCACCTGGTTTGCCGGCGACGAGTTCAGCGCCGCCGACATCCAGATGAGCTTCCCGGTGGAGGCCTCGGCCGCGCGCGCCGGGCTCGACGCGCGCTACCCCAAGCTGCAAGGGTTCTTGCAGCGCATCCACCAACGCTCGGCGTATAAGAGGGCGCTCGAACAGGGCGGGCCCTTCACGCTCGGCTGAGGGCGCGCGCTGCTTCAGGTTTCCAAGACACGGCAAAGGAGCGTGATGTCCCCCAAGAAGATCCTCGTCGCCCAGGGCGGCGGCCCCACTGCGGTGATCAACCAGAGCCTGGCCGGCGTGGTGCTCGAGACGCGCCGGCTCGACGGCAGTGCGCAGGTGTACGGCGCGCGGCACGGCGTGCGCGGCATCGTCGACGAGGATTTCCTGGATCTCACGCGCGAGAGCACCCTGCACCTGGAGCGCGTGGCGCACACGCCGGCCGCGGCGCTGGGCTCCACCCGCGACAAGCCCGACCTGAAGTACTGCCAGGAGATCTTCAAGGTGCTGAAGGCGCACGAGATCGGGCACTTCTTCTACATCGGCGGCAACGATTCGTCGGACACCGTGCGCATCGTCAGCGAGCAGGCCCGCACCGAGGGCTATGCGCTGCGCTGCGTGCACATCCCGAAGACGATCGACAACGACCTGATGGGCAACGACCACACGCCGGGCTATCCGTCGGCCGCGCGTTTCGTGGCCCAGGCCTTTGCCGGCGCCAACCTCGACAACGCCGCGCTGCCCGGCGTGTACGTGGGCGTGGTGATGGGCCGGCATGCGGGCTTCCTGACCGCCGCGGCGGCGATGGCGCGCACGATGCCCGACGACGGCCCGCACCTGGTGTACCTGCCCGAGCGCGAGTTCTCGATCGAGCGCTTTCTGGCCGACGTGAAGGCGGTGCACGACCGCCTGGGCCGCTGCGTGATCGCGGTGTCCGAAGGCATCCACGATGCATCGGGCCACGCGATCGCAGCGCAGCTGGCCAAGCGCGTGGAGCGCGACGCGCACGGCAACGTGCAGCTGTCGGGCACCGGCGCGCTGGCCGACCAGCTGTGTGACGAGATCAAGGACAAGCTGAAGATCAAGCGCGTGCGCGGCGACACCTTCGGCTACCTGCAGCGCTCGTTCCTCGGCTGCGTGAGCGAGGTGGACCAGCGCGAGGCGCGCGAAGTCGGCGAGATGGCGGTGCAGTACGCGCTGCGCGGCGATCGCGACGGCTCGGTGGCCATCCGCCGCAGCGGCGACTACGCGGTGCACTACGACCTGGTGCCGCTGGAGACCGTGGCCGCCAAGACGCGCGTGATGGACGACGCCTTCATCGCCGCCGGCGGCACCGACGTGACCGATGCCTTCCGCAACTACCTGCGTCCGCTGCTCGGCGACATGCCCCAGCTGCACCGCTTGCGCGGGCACGCGGTGGACAAGCTGATTCAGCGGTAGCTCAACTCCACGCGCCGGTTCGCCGCCAGCGCCTGCGCACTGGCGCCCTTGGCGGCCGGCCGGCCGTCACCGTGCCCCACCACCTGCAGCTGGTCGGCCGGCACGCCCAGGTCGATCAGCTCGCGCTTGACCATCTGCGCACGCATGCGCGCGAGCTCGAGGTTGTAGTCCGCCGGGCCCACGCCGTCCGCGTGGCCGTCGATGCGCAGGTGCAGGTTGGGGTCGGCCAGCAGGCGCTTGGCGTGTGCTTGCAGCACGCTCTTGTATTCGTCGCTGACGCGGTAACGGTCGGAGTCGAAGTAGATCACCGACGGCACGGCGTGCTCGGTCCCTATGGCGGAGGTGACCTGTACCTTTGGCAGCGGGTCGTCGGCCGTGGCCTTGGGCACGGCGGCAACGATCGGCGCCTTGCGCAAGGTCGGTTGGTCGTCGCTGGCGCACGCGGCCAGCAGCGCACCGGCAGCCACGCAAAGCAGCGGCGCCAGGCGGCAAGGGAGAGGCAGCGGGCCCATGCCAATCGTCTCCTCGGTGTTTGGAATCTCAACCACACCGAGGTGGGCAAGCGCCGTGCCCGCCGCGCCTTGCTTCAGCGCCTCCAGCGCAGCTGCAGCAGCTCGCCCACGTGCTGCAGCAATGCGGTGTGTTCGATCGGCTTGGGCAGGAACACGTCGGCGCCGGCCGCCAGACAGGCGGCGTGGTTCTCCTGCGACGCGCTGGCCGAGGCCGCGATGATCGGCACGGCCTTCAGTTGCGGCATGGCGCGGATGCAGCGCATCGCGGCCAGGCCGTCCATCACCGGCATCACGTTGTCGATCACGATCAGGTCGGGCTGCATCGCCTGCGCGCAGCGCACGCCCTCCAGGCCGTCGGCCGCCTGCGCCACCTCGAAGCCGATCGAGCCGAGAAGTTCGGCCAGCACGAGCCGGTTCACCGCCACGTCGTCCACCACCAGCACCTTGCGACGCGCGCCGTCGTAGCCGGTGATGCGTGCCGGCGCCACGGGCACGGCGAGCGCTTGCGCCTGCACCGGCAACGTGAGTTCGAACGCGAAGCTGCTGCCGCTGCCGGGCTGGCTGCGCACTTCGATCTCGCTGCCCATCAGCCGCACCAGCTGGCGGCTGATCGACAGCCCCAAGCCGGTGCCGCCGGCGCGGCGCTGCAACTCGCCGACCTGCTCGAACGGTTCGAAGATGCGCTCCAGCACCGCCGCGGAGATGCCCACGCCCGTGTCCTGCACCTCGAAGCGCAGCTGCGCGCGCGCCGCGTCACGCCCGATCAGGCGCACCGCCAGCCGCACCTCGCCGCGGTCGGTGAACTTCACCGCGTTGGCCACCAGGTTCAGCAGCACTTGGCGCAGGCGCTTGTCGTCGGCCTCGACGGTGGCCGGCAGATCGGGCGGCAGCTCGCACACGAAGGCCAGGCCCTTCTCCTCGGCCTTGGCGCGGAACAGCTCGCCCACGCCCTTTACCAGCTCCGCCAGGTCGAAGGGCGCCGGCAGCAGGTCGAAACGGCCGGCCTCGATGCGCGACAGGTCCAGCACGTCGTTGATCAGGGTCAGCAGGTGTTCGCCGCTGCTCTGGATGGCGGCCAGCCCTTCGCGCTGGCGCACGCTGGCTTGCGGGTCCCACTGCAGCAGCTGCGCGAAGCCGAGGATGCCGTTCAGCGGCGTGCGCAGCTCGTGGCTCATCGCGGCGAGAAAGGCGCTCTTGGCCTGGTTGGCGACCTCGGCGCGCTCCTTCGCGGCCTGCAGCTCCACCGTGCGCTCGCGCACCAGCTCCTCCAGGTGCTCGCGGTAGCGCACCAGCTCGCGCTCGCGCCGGTCGTGCTCGATCGCGATGCCGGCAATGTGGGTGGCCAGCTGCGTCAGGCTGATCTCGTGCGGCGTGGGCGTGCGCACCTCGCGGTGGTACATCGCAAAAGTGCCGAGCACGGTATCGCCCTGCACGATGGGGGTGGACCAGCAGGCGCGAAAGCCGTGCGGTGCGATCAGCGCCCGATACGGCTGCCACAGCGGATCCACGAGCAGGTCGCTCACGATCACCGGCTCTCGCCGGTACATCGCGGTGCCGCAGGAGCCGCCCACCGGGCCGATGGGCAGGCCCTCGTGCGCCTTCAGGTAGTCGGGCGGCATGTGCGGACCGATGGCGCGCTGCAGGTGCACGCCGTCCTCGCCCAGCAGCACCAGCGTGCAATACAGCCCTTCGGCCTGCGTCTCGATGAGCAGCGCCAGTTGCGCCAGCGTGTCGTCGAGCGGCGCGCCGCGCGCCATCATCTTCAGCAGCCGGCTCTCCCCGGCGCGCAGATCCTCGGAGTGCATGCCCCTGGCCAATACCCTGGATGGAAGCGAGATCATGCGGCATCGCCGCCGGCGCCAAGGCGTATCGTTCGTGAACTTCTGCGCGCGGCCTGCGGCCCGCCTCGCCGGCACGGGTACAGGCCTTGCCGCCATTGCCGGCATGGGACGCAGCAGCATGCCTCTTCCACGCCAGGCCTTCTTTGCGGACCGCGCCGACGCCGGGCACCAGCTGGCCGAGCGGCTGGCACACCGTCACGATCGCGCGCCGGTGGTGCTGGCGCTGCCGCGCGGCGGCGTGCCGGTGGGCTTCGAGATCGCGGTGCGGCTGGGCGCGCCACTCGACGTGCTGCTGGTGCGCAAGCTCGGCGCGCCCGGGTTCCCCGAGTTGGGGCTGGGCGCGGTGGTGGACGGGCCGCACCCCACGCGCTTCCTCAACCAGCCGGTGATCGACGCGGTGCAGCCGCCGCCCGGTTACCTGCAGGCCGAGGAGCAGCGCCAGCTCGAGGTGATCGCGCGCCGCAAGCGGGTGCTGCGCCGCGGCCGCCCGCCGGTGCCGCTGCAGGGCCGCAGCGTGATCCTGGTCGACGACGGCATCGCCACCGGCGGCACGGTGCGCGTGGCCTTGCAGGCGCTGGCCGCATCCGGTGCACGCCAGGTGGTGCTGGCGGTGCCGGTGGCGCCGCCCAGCGTGCTGGCGCAGTTGCCGGTGGCCCCCGACAACATGGTGTGCCTGCAGATGCCCGCCGACTTCCAGGCCGTGGGCCAGTACTACGCCGACTTCGAGCAGGTGAGCGACGACGAGGTGCTGGCGCTGCTGGACCAGGCGCCCGGCATGGCGGCCGCGTCGTCCGCCGGCGCAGCCGCCCACCGCCCGCCGGCCGGCGCGTCGCCGCCATGAACGGGGCCACCGCGCACACGGTCGAGATCGCGCCGCATGCCTTGCCGGCCCTGCTGGAATTGCCCGATGCGCCGCGCGGCGTGGTGCTGTTTGCGCACGGCAGCGGCAGCAGCCGGCTCAGCCCGCGCAACCAGGCGGTGGC
>CAMLIZ010000035.1 GCA_946480245.1 uncultured Pseudomonadota bacterium | reverse complement strand
TCGCAGCCCATCGCCGTGACCTCCTGCACCTCACGCACCATGCGCACGATGGTGTCGCGATTGATGCCATAGGCGTCGTCGCCCATGAGGGCCTCGCCGGACAGCTTGAGCAGGATGCGCTTGTGCATCGGCATGCGGGGAACTCCGTGGTCGTCGGTGCTGAAGTTTAAAGGGGCGCCGGTGAGCGCCCCTGTCGGTGTCACTGCCCCTTGGCAGCCGCCACCTGCGCGGCTACCTCTGCCGCGAAGTCATCGGTGCGCTTCTCGATGCCTTCCCCCACCACGTACAGCGTGAAGCTTTTGACCGTGGTGTTGGCTGCCTTGAGCATCTGCTCGACGGTCTGCTTGTCGTTCTTCACGAAGGGCTGGTTCAGCAGCGACACCTCCTTGAGGAACTTCTGGACCGAGCCCTCGACCATCTTGGCGGCGATCTCCGCCGGCTTGCCGGACTCGGCGGCCTTTTCCGCGGCGATCTTGCGCTCCTTCTCGATCAACTCAGGCGCTACGTCGCTGGTGGCCAGGGCCACCGGCTTCATCGCCGCCACATGCATCGCCACGTCCTTGGCGGCAGTGTCGTCACCCTCGTACTCCACCATCACGCCGATACGCGTGCCGTGCAGGTAGTAGGCGAGCTTGCCGCCACCGGCGTAGCGCTTGAAGCGTCGGATCGACATGTTCTCGCCGATCTTGCCGATCAGGCCTTTGCGCACGTCTTCCACGGTGGGGCCGAAGCCCTCCTGCGACAGTGGCAAGGCCGACAGTGCGGCGACGTCGGCCGGGTTGCTGTCGGCCACCAGTTGCGCTGCCGCCTTCGTAAAAGCCAGGAAGGCATCGTTCTTGGAGACGAAGTCGGTTTCGCAATTGACCTCGATCAGTGCGCCGGTCGTGCCGTCGACGGCCGCCGAAACCACGCCTTCGGCCGTGACACGCGAGGCGGCCTTGCCGGCCTTGTTGCCCAGTTTGACGCGCAGGATCTCCTCGGCGCGGTCCATCTGGCCTTCGGCCTCGGTGAGCGCCTTCTTGCACTCCATCATCGGGGCGTCGGTCTTGGCGCGCAGTTCGGCAACCATGCTGGCGGTGATTGCAGGCATCTTCAGTTTCTCCGTTACAGGTGATCCGGCACGAGCGCAGTTAGTGCGTTGTCGGCCGGCATTTGTTTCAAGGCTCGCTGGAAAAAAGGGGCTGAATCAGCCCCTCGTTCCGGTTGCATGGGGACCGGCGTGTCAGGCTTCCTCGCTGACCTCGACGAATTCGTCGCCGCCGCTGGCGGCCTGCACCACATCCTGCGTGGCGTTGGCCTTGCCCTCGAGCACTGCATCGGCCACCGCACGCGCATAGAGCGCAACCGCCTTGGCCGAGTCGTCGTTGCCCGGGATCACGTAGTCGATGCCTTCGGGCGAGTGGTTCGAGTCGACGATGCCGACCACCGGAATGCCAAGCTTCTTGGCTTCGGAGATCGCAATCTTGTGGTAGCCCACATCGATCACGAACAGCGCATCGGGCAGCGCGGTCATATCGGCGATCCCGCCGATATCCTTCTCGAGCTTGGCGATCTCGCGCTGGAACATCAGCGCTTCCTTCTTGATCGACGGCTCGGTGCCAGCCTCCACCTGGGCCTGCATGTCCTTCAGCTTCTTCAGCGAGCCCTTCACCGTCTTGAAGTTGGTGAGCATGCCGCCCAGCCAGCGCTGGTCGACATAGGGCATCCCGCAACGCTGCGCTTCAGCGGCGATCACGTCGCGCGCCTGGCGCTTGGTGCCCACCATCAGGATGTTGCCGCGCCGGCTGCTGAGCTGGCGGATGAACTTCATCGCTTCCTCGAATTTCGGCAGCGTCTTTTCGAGGTTGATGATGTGGATCTTGTTGCGATGGCCGTAGATGAACGGCGCCATCTTCGGGTTCCAGAAGCGGGTTTGGTGGCCGAAATGGACACCCGCTTCCAGCATTTCACGCATGGTGACGGACATGGAGAACTCCAAGGTTGGTTCTAAAATCCGGCCCGAATCGCAACACGTGTGGCGCGCATGAGCATCCATCGAATGCTCATGCGCGTTTAGACGGGTTGCGACACCTTTGATTGGCCGGGTTCGCGATTTCGTTCAGCCGATACGCTGGCTTTTCGCCCTGGCCCGTGTTCCCCATGTTTCAATGGGGCTCGGTCGCAGCGCCTCAGCGATCAGATAAACCGCAAAATTATAGCACGCTGCATGCTCCCAGACCTCTGTGCCGCGACCGCCGCCGTCGAGGCCCGCCACCTCAGCGCCCAAGATGCACTCGCTGCCTGCCTGCAGGCGGCAGACGCGCCCGTCAACCGGCACACGTTCCTGCGACGCTTTGATGCGCAGGCGAAAGCCACGGCGTCCAGTATCGACGCGATGCTGGCGGCCGGCGCGCCATTGCCGCCACTGGCCGGCCTTGCGGTCTCGGTGAAGGACCTGTTCGACGTCGCGGGTCAGCCCACCACCGCTGGTTCGCGGGTGCTCGCCGGCACGGCTGCCGCGACGCGCGACGCTGCTGCGGTCGCCCGCCTGCGCCATGCGGGCGCAGCACTGGTGGGGCATACGAACATGACCGAGTTCGCCTTCTCCGGCGTCGGCATCAACCCGCACCACGGCACGCCCGCCAACCCGGCCACCGCGAAGCTGGACGCCATTGCGCGCATCCCCGGCGGGTCGAGCAGCGGCGCCGCCGTGTCGGTGGCAACAGGCGCGACGTGGGCGGCGCTGGGTTCGGACACCGGCGGATCGATCCGCATCCCGGCCGCGTTGCAGGGCCTCGTCGGGTTCAAGAACACGCAGGCCCTGACCCCTAACGAGGGCTGTGTTCCGCTATCGCCCACGCTCGACACAGCCTGCGCGATCACCCGCTCGGTACGCGATGCGGTGCTGCTGCACGAGGTGCTTGCGGCGCGACGCGTGAACCTGGTGGCACGGCCGTTGCATGCGTTGCGCTTTGCGGTGCCCACGGGCGTGATGTTGGAATCGCTCGACGCCGGCGTTGCGCGCGCCTTTGACTGCACTCTGAAGCGCCTGCGCGCAAGTGGGGCCTGCATCGAGGAGATCGAACTCGCACCACTGGCTGAGCTGTCCCAATTGCAGGCCGGCGGCGGGTTCTCCGCGGCCGAAAGCTGGGCTTGGCATCGTGCTCGCCTGAACCAGGCCGAAGCGGCCTATGACCCCCGTGTGGCCGCGCGTATCCGACGTGGCGCGATGATCGGCGCAGCCGACTACATCGACCTGATTCGGGCGCGGCGCACATGGGTCGAGAAGATCGGGCGTGCCATCGCCGGCATCGACGCGCTGCTGTCGCCCACGGTGCCGATCGTCGCACCGCCGCTTCAGCCGCTGATCGGCAGCGACGAGCGCTTCTTTGCCACAAATGCCCTGCTGCTGCGCAATCCCTCGGTCGTGAATCTGCTGGACGGCTGCGCCTTGTCGCTGCCCTGCCACGAGCCGGGCGACTGGCCCGTCGGCTTGATGGTGTGGCATGGCTCCCATCGGGACGACACGGTGCTCGGCGCCGGCCTGGCCATCGAGGCCGCTCTCGCAGAAGGGCACTGAAGCGGATGCGCATTGCCATCGTCGGCGCGGGCATCATCGGCGTCACCACCGCGTACGAGCTTACGGCCGATGGCCATGAGGTGACCGTCTTCGAGCGCCGCAGCAGCGTGGCGGCGGAGACCAGCTTCGCCAACGCCGGGCTTGTCGCGCCGGGCTATGTCACGCCATGGGCGGCGCCGGGCATGCGCGGCAAGGTGCTGAAGCACCTGTTCGGTCGCCACGCGCCCGTGCGGTTGGGGGGCTGGCCCGACGCAGCATTGCTGCGCTGGGCGATGCGCTGGTGGAAGGCGTGCGAGCCAGGTCGCTATGCGGGCAATCGCGCGCGCATGTTCCGTCTCGCCCACTACAGCCAGGCGCGGCTGCGCCACCTCACCGAAGACCTGCGCCTCGACTACGAGCAGGCTCAAGGCTGGTTGGTGCTATTGCGCACCGCTCACGACCTCGCCCTCGCCGAGCCGGCGATGCGCATGCTCGAAACACTGCAGGTGCGTTTCGCACTAGCGGATCCGGCCGCTTGCCACCGAATCGAGCCGGGGTTGCACCAGCAGACGCCCTTGCACGCGGCCATCCACCTGCCGGACGACGAAGTGGGCAACTGCCGACAGTTCGCCTACCAGCTCAAGGCCGAGGCGCAACGGCGAGGCGCGCGCTTCCTGTTTCACCGCACCGTGCTGCAGGTCATGCCAGGACGCGAGCCCGCGCTGGTCCATCGGCCCATCGGCCGCGAGGCGGCGGTGACCCAGCTCGATACCAGCGTCACCCCCTCCACCCCGGACCCCGAGGACGACACGCCGGTGGAAGAGCGTTTCGACGCGGTAGTCGTATGCGCCGCATGCGACAGCGTGACGCTGCTGCGTCCGCTGGGCGTGCACCTGCCCATCGCGCCCATTTACGGCTACTCGATCACGGCGCCGTTGCGTGAACGCGCTGACCAGCCGCTGAGCGCCCCGCGCGCCGCCGTGATGGATGAGACGTACAAGGTGGCCATCAGCCGCATGGGCCAGCGGGTGCGGGTAGCGGGCAGCGCCGAACTCGGTGGGCGGCCTCAGGCGCATTCCTCCGCCGCCTTGCAGACGCTCTACAAGGTACTGCACGACTGGTTTCCCGGCGCTGCCCATCTCAGCCAGGCGCAGCGGTGGAAGGGCGCACGTCCGATGCTGCCTGACGGCCCGCCCGTGCTCGGTTCCAGTGGACAGCAAGGCGTTTGGCTCAATCTCGGCCACGGCTCCAGCGGGTGGGCTCTGTCGTGTGGCTCGGCACGGGCGTTGGCCGACGTGATCGCCGGCCGCGCACCCGAAGTGGACTTGGACGGCCTGGGCATCGAGCGTCTGCGCTGATGCGCCCCGCCGCGTCGCAGGGCCGGCAGAATCGCTCCATGCCGAACCCGATGCCCAACAATCTCGTTCGCGTGCTGCCCGCCGGTGAACGCAGCTGGCCGCTGCACGGCGTGGCGGCATCGCGCGCGGTCGAGCAGGCACAGGGGGCCACCCTGCCCCCTCACACCTTGATGCACCGGGCGGGATTGGCCACGGCCCGCCTGGCCCTTGCCATCGCCCCCGGCGCTCGCCGCGTCTGGGTGGCCGCCGGCCCGGGCAACAACGGGGGCGACGGCCTGCACGCAGCCATCGAACTGCGCAACGCGGGTTTGGAGGTGCAGGCGAGCCTGCTCGCAGATCCCGAGCACTTGCCCGCCGACGCGCGCGACGCATGGCAGAGCGCCCGGCAAGCAGGCGTGCGGCTGGACAATCGGCCAACGCCAGAGGGACCGGTCGACCTGGTGATCGATGCATTGCTCGGCCTCGGCGTGAGCCGAGCCCCTGAAGGCGTCCTCGCTGACGCCATTCGCGCGTGCGGCAGCCAGCCGGCGCCGGTTCTGTCGGTGGACCTGCCATCGGGGCTGGACGCCGAGCGCGGTGTGCCGGTCGGCGCCATTGCAGTGCAGGCCCGTCATACGCTCTCTCTGCTGACGCTGAAGCCCGGACTGTTTACCGGGCAAGGCCGCGACCATTCGGGTTTTGTGTGGTTCGATGCGCTGGGCACAGACGACCGTACCCCACCGTTGGCGCAGCTGACCGGCCAGAACTGTCCCGATCTCTTTCGCACGGAGCGGCGTCATGCCCAGCACAAGGGCAGCTTTGGCGATTTGCTGGTCGTCGGTGGCGCCGCAGGCATGACCGGGGCCGCCTGGTTGGCGGCACGCGCCGCACTGCTGGCCGGGGCCGGGCGCGTGTACGTCGATTTGCTCGCCCCCGCTGCCACCGCGCCCTGGCCCGAGCTGATGTGCCGCCCCGGCTTGGCGCATGACGCCACTGCGCTGGAAGGTGCGACGGTGGTTTGCGGTTGTGGCGGCGGCAATGCAGTCGCAGCGGTGCTGCCCAGCGTGCTGCGAGCTGCCGCGCGCCTGGTGTTGGACGCGGATGCTTTGAATGCCATCGCAACCGACGCCGATCTGCGGCGCGCATTGCAGCAGCGAGCCCAGATTGGCCAGCCCACGCTGCTGACGCCTCACCCGCTGGAGGCAGCACGGCTGCTGGGCACCGACGCCGCCAGCGTGCAGCACGACCGCTGCCAGGCGGCCCAGCAGCTCGCCAACCACTTGGGCTGTGCGGTGCTGCTCAAGGGATCGGGCAGTGTTTGCGCCGCACCTGCCCAGGCGCTTTATGTCAACCCAACGGGCAATGCGCTGCTTGCCACAGCAGGCACCGGCGACGTGCTGGCCGGCTGGAGCGGCGGATGGTGGGCGACACAACCAAGCTGCTCGGCTCAGCGCCTCGGCGCCGCGGCGGCCTGGTGGCACGGCCGCGCTGCCGATCTTGTTGCCGATGCAGGCCGCCCCAGCCCATTACCGGCGGGCGACCTGATCGACGCGATGGCTGCGTTGCGCGCCTAGCGGCGACGCTTGCGCGCGCTCTTGGCGGCGCCTCGTGTGCTCGCGGCTCCGCCGCCGGAGCCCCCACGTCCACCGCGCTGCGACGTCGACGTACCGCGGCGCGCCCCACTGCGCACCGCTCGGTCCGCCTGCTTCAGCGCGGCCAGTTCTTCCACCGCGCTGCCGTCGGCGTGGGCACTCGCGCCCACCTTGTCGCGGTGGCCGCGCGCGAGCAACCCTTCGTTGTCGCGCACCATGCGGAAGTCGATCTTCCGGCCGTCCAGATCCACTCGGCTCACCTGCACCCGCACACGTGCACCTACGACATAGCGGATGCCGGTTCGCTCGCCACGCAGTTCTTGCCGTGCCTCGTCGAACCGGAAGTACTCCCCACCGAGTTCGGTGATGTGCACCAATCCGTCCACGTACAACTGATCGAGCTGCACGAAGAGGCCGAAGCTCGTGACGGCGCTGACCGTGCCCCCGAATTCCTCGCCCAGGTGTTCGCGCATGTACAGGCACTTGAGCCAGGCCTCGACGTCGCGCGACGCCTCGTCCGCGCGGCGCTCGTTCGCGCTGCAATGCACGCCGGCCGCCTCCCAGGCCTCGGACTCCGTGGCCTGAACTTTCGGAGGCTTGCCACCTTTGCGCACCTTCGGCGCATCCTCCAGGTGCCCGGTGGACAGGTGGTAACGCTTGCCGTTCAGGATCGCTTTGATCACCCGGTGCACCAGCAGATCGGGGTAGCGCCGGATCGGGCTCGTGAAGTGCGTATAGGCATCGTAGGCAAGGCCGAAGTGCCCGCTGTTGATGGGCGTGTAAATGGCCTGCTGCATCGAGCGCAGCAACATCGTGTGGATTTGCGTGGCGTCCGGCCGATCCTTCGTGGCTTGTGCGATCGTCTGCATCTCGCCGGGTTTGGCCTCGTCGCTGATGCTCAGGCCCAGTCCCAGCGCCTTGAGATAGTTCTGCAGCAACGCAAGCTTCTCCGGCGTCGGCCCCTCGTGCACGCGATACAAGGCGGGATGGCCGGACTGCGCGATGAACTCCGAGGCGCACACATTGGCCGCCAGCATAGCCTCCTCGATGAGCCGGTGCGCCTCCGTGCGCACGCGCGGCACGATCTTTTCGATGCGACCGTTCTCGTCGCAGACGATCTGCGTCTCGGTGGTCTCAAAATCGACTGCCCCGCGAAGCCCGCGCGCCTTCAAAAGCGCTCGGTACACCTCGTGCAGGTTCAGCAGATGCGGCACCAGATCCGCGCGCCGCGCCGCCTCCGGCCCCCGGGTGTTGGCAAGTACGGCCGCCACCTCGGTGTACGTGAGGCGCGCATGAGAACAGATGATCGCCGGGAAGAACTGGTACGCGTGGATGTCGCCGTCGGCGCTGATGACCATGTCGCACACCATGGCCAGGCGGTCCTGCGCCGGGTTCAGCGAGCACAAGCCATTGCTCAACTTCTCAGGCAGCATCGGGATCACGCGGCGAGGGAAGTACACCGAGGTGGCGCGCTCGTAGGCGTCGTCGTCCAGCGGCTCTCCCGGCTTCACGTAGTGGCTCACGTCTGCAATCGCCACTACCAACCGCCACCCCTGCACCGCTGTCTTGCCGCGGCCCGCCTTCACAGGCTCGCAATACACCGCGTCGTCGAAGTCACGCGCATCCTCGCCGTCGATCGTGACCAGCGGCACGTCAGTGAGGTCGATACGGTGTCGCCGGTCTGCGGGTCGGATCTTGTCCGGCAGCGCTGCAGCCTGGGCGATCGTCTCGGGGGAGAAGCGATGCGGCACCTCGTATTTGCGCACCGCAATCTCGATCTCCATGCCGGCATCGTCGATGCCGCCCAGCACCTCGGTCACTCGGCCCACCGGCTGCGAGAACATCGAAGGCGCCTCGGTCAGCTCCACGGCGACCACCTGGCCAGCAGTGGCGTTGGCGGTGGCGTTCTTCGGAATGAGGATGTCCTGTCCGTAGCGCCGGTCCTCCGGCGCCACGACCCAAACGCCGCTTTCGTGCAGCAGGCGGCCGATGATCGGCGCCTTCCGTCGCTCAAGAATGTCGAGCACACGGCCTTCCGGCCTGCCTTTGCGGTCGTAGCGCACGATGCGCACGCGGACTCGGTCGCGGTGCAGCACCGAGCGCATTTCCTGCGGCGACAGATAGACGTCCGCCTGGCCATCGTCGCGCACCACGAACCCGTGCCCGTCGCGATGGCCTTGGACCGCGCCCTCCACTTCGCTCATCAGAGCGGCGCCGAGGGGTGAGGCGCTTGTGTTTGTTTTGTTCTTGATGATAGAATCCTATGCTTTCGTACCTGCCCAGGTGGCGGAATTGGTAGACGCACTAGTTTCAGGTACTAGCGGGTAACTCCGTGGAGGTTCGAGTCCTCTCCTGGGCACCAATAAGAAGAGAACCAAAAGGCCAACGCCAACGTGCGTTGGCCTTTTGCTTTGTGCGTGTGCCGGCTAAAGCCGGGCAGCATTTGCGGTTCCTGGGCACGAGGTTCAGATGACGAACTTCTTCGCCAGGCCTTCCGGGCGCAGGTTGTCGTAGTCCTCGAACGGCTGATGAATCCAGGGGCTTGTGGGCAGGTGCTCGACGAAGTAGTCCGGGGTGTACGTGGACACGCCCTTGGTCCAGACCACCGCGGAGCGCAACTCGCTGATCGACGGCATGCCGCGCAGCCGCTCCACTACCGCTTTCAGTGTGACGCCGGAATCGGCAAGATCGTCGACCAGAAGCACGCGGCCGGCGAGTTCGCCGCGCGGCATGGTGATGTACTTGGCCATGTCGAGCCGGCCCTGAATGGTGCCGGCTTCGGCACGGTAAGAGCTGGTCGACATGATCGCCAGCGGCTTGTCGAAGACGCGTGACAGCACGTCGCCCGGGCGCATACCGCCGCGGGCCAGGCACAGGATCTGGTCGAAGACCCAGCCCGAGTGATGCACCTTTAACGCGAGGCGCTCGATCAAAAGGTGGTACTCGTCCCAGGATACGTACAGGTGCTTGCCGTCGTCGGTCAGCATGTCGTTGTCTCCGCTCGTGTGCAGGGTTCAGGCCTTGTAGGGATGGCGCAGCAGGATCGTGTGGTCGCGATCCGGTCCGGTCGAGACCATGTCGATCGGCGCGCCGATCAGTGCCTGTACCCGCTCGAGATAGCGCCTTGCATTGAGCGGCAGGTGGTCCCACTGCGTCAGCGCCACGGTGCTCTCGGCCCATCCGGGAAAGGTTTCGTAGATCGGCCGGCACGCCACGATGTCGTCTGCATCCAGAGGCAGGATGTCGATGCGCTGGCCGTTCAACTCGTAACCCACGCAGACCTGAATCTCCTTCAATCCGTCGAGGACGTCCAGCTTGGTGATGCACAAGCCGGAGATGCCGTTGATGATGATCGAGCGCTTCAATGCTGCTGCATCGAGCCAGCCGCAGCGGCGCGCCCTGCCCGTCACCGTACCCCGCTCCTGGCCGACGGTCGACAGATGGTGGCCTACTGTGCCGGGCTGGTCTATCGGCAATTCCGTGGGGAACGGGCCGCTACCCACACGCGTGGTGTAGGCCTTCGTGATGCCGAGGATGTAGTGCAGCATGTCAGGCCCCACACCGGCCCCCGCCGCTGCATTGCCCGCGACGCAATTGCTCGACGTCACATAGGGGTAGGTGCCGTGGTCGATGTCCAGCAAGGTTCCCTGCGCACCTTCGAACAGCAAGTTCGCACCTCCTCGCCACGCAGTGTGCAAACGATATCCCACGTCGGCCAGCATCGGACGCAGTTGCTCTGCCACTTGCATCGCATGATCGAAGATTGGCTGGAAGGCCAGCGGCTGCGCCTTGAGATAGCCGGCCAGCGCGAAGTTGTGCAGGTCGAGCAGTTCGCGCAACTTGTGGGCGAAGCGCTTCGGGTGCTTCAGGTCTTGCACGCGCAACGCGCGCCGCGCTACCTTGTCTTCATATGCGGGGCCGATACCCTTGCCGGTGGTGCCGATCTTGCCGGCGCCGCTGGTCTCGCGCAGCGCTTCGCGTGCCTTGTCCACCTCCACGTGGAAGGGCAAGATCAAGGGGCAGGATTCGCTGACGAAGAGGCGGGAGCGTACGTCCAGCCCGATTGCCTCGAGGCGCTCGATTTCCGACAGCAGATGGCTCGGGTCCACCACCACGCCGTTGCCGATATAGCAGGCAACTCCATCGCGCATGATGCCGGAGGGGATCAATTGCAGCGCGGTCTTCACCCCCTTGATCACCAGCGTGTGCCCGGCGTTGTGACCGCCCTGGAACCGCACCACGCCCTGGGCATGGTCAGTCAGCCAATCCACGACCTTGCCCTTGCCCTCGTCGCCCCATTGGGTGCCGACGACGACGACGTTGCGGCCGGCCGCAGAAGAGTTCACTTGTTGCATGTGCAGTCGATCTCGAATCAAAGAAGGGATGTGCGCAGGCGGTCCTACAACGACTGCAGCACCCAGCGGCCGCCGATGTCGACCAGTTCACGGTCGCAGGCGAACTCCTCGCCCTCATGCTCATGGCCGGGCAGGACGCAGACCACAGTCTCGCCCTGTGCGCGAAGGCTGCGCACCGCCTCTCGCAACGCGATGTCTTCGCCCCACGGCGCCCGTACTGCCGCCCGCGGAGGAAAGGCGGCGGCGCTGCCGGACAGCGCCTTCAGATCCAGGCTGAAACCCACCGCCGGACGCTTCCGGCCGAAAACCGCGCCTACCTCGTCGTAGCGGCCTCCACGCACCAGTTCATCGGTTGAGTCGGTGCCGTACACAGCGAAGCGAGGGCCGCTGTAGTAGGCATAGCCGCTCATGTCGCACAGGTCAAAACCGACCTGGAGTTTGGGATAGGCGCGTACCAGGTGGCTGCGCAGCCACGCCAGATCGTCGAGAGCAGCGCCGATGGCGGCCTGCCCCGGAAGCCGCTCACGTGCCAGCGCCAGCACCTCATCGCCGCCGTAAAGCGACAACAGCGCCATCAACGCCTCACGGGCGACCGCCGGCAAGCCCTTCGACAGCCCCTGCACCGCGCTGGCATCCTTGCTGCTCAGCGCTTGCACCAGCTCCCCCATTGCCGCAGGTTCCATCGCGGCGTCCGCCAGTACGCCGCGCACGATGCGCGCGTCGCCCAGATCGAGCACGACATTGCCAATGCCCGCCGCCCGCAGGCAGTCGAGTGCGAGTTCCTGCACTTCGAGGTCGGCCTCAAGGCCACTGTGACCGTAGATCTCGGCGCCAAACTGCAGCGGTTCGCGCGTGGCATGCAGGCCGTCGGGGCGGGTGTGAAGCACCGGGCCGCAGTAGCACAGCCGGGTCACGCCTTGCCGGTTCAGCAGGTGTGCGTCGATACGAGCCACTTGGGGCGTGGTGTCCGCGCGAACGCCCAGGGTGCGGCCGGAGAGCTGGTCCACCAGCTTGAAAGTCTTGAGATCCAGTTCGCGCCCGGTGCCCGACAGCAGTGAATCGAGGTGCTCCAGCAGCGGTGGCATGACCAGCTCGAAGCCGTAGCCGCGCGCCACGTCGAGCAGGCTGCGGCGCAATTCCTCGATGCGCCGCGCTTCGGCGGGCAAGACATCGGCGATGTGCTCCGGCAGCAGCCAAGCAGACGACATGAAAAACACACCGGGTATTGAAAACGGCATTGTACCGACCGATGCGGGCAAACCCGGGCCCGCAGGCCGACGCGAATCAGCCAAGCAGCAGCAGCAAGCCCAGACCCACCAGCATGCTGGCCAGGCCCAGAAAGCGGATCTGTCCGTCGCCGAACTGCAACACACGCTCCAGGACAGAACGCCAGGTACGCGGGCTGAAGAACGGCATCAGGCCCTCGAAGACCAGCATCAGCGCCAAGGCGCCGAGCATCATGCTGCCCATGCCGCCGCGCTACTTGCGCCCAACGGGCGTCGGCGTTTCGCTGCCGTGCATCGCGCGCAGGAACTCGTTGCTCGGATCGAGCACCAGCACGTCCGACTTGCTGCGGAACGTCGCCCGATAGGCCTCGAGGCTGCGATAGAACTTGGCAAAGGCCGGGTCCCTGCCAAAGGCGTCGGCATAGATTGCGGATGCCTTGGCGTCGCCCTCACCCATGATCTTCTGGGCGTCGCGGTAGGCTTCGGCGACGATCACCTCGCGCTGCCGGTCGGCATCGGCGCGAATCTTCTCGCCCTCGGCGGTGCCCGTGGAACGCAGTTCGTTGGCCACGCGCTTGCGCTCGGATTCCATGCGCCGATACACCGCATCGGTAATGTCGGCGACGAAGTCCACCCGCTTGATGCGCACATCGACGATCTCGATGCCGAAGGCCTTGGCCTCCTCCGCAAGCCGGCTGCGCACGTCGTCCATGACCTTCTCGCGTTCGGTTGCCAACACGCCCCGCACGGTGCGCTTGGTGACCTCCTCGTTGAAGGCCGCCTGCACCACGGGGCTCAGCCGCCCTTCGAGGTTGCGCATGTCCACCCCGTTATTGCGGATGAACTGGCGCGGCTCGACGATGCGCCACTTGACCAGCCAGTCGATGACCAGGCTCTTCTTCTCCGCGGTGAAGATCGGGCGCGACTCGGGGTTGTCCAGTGTCTGCACGCGCTTGTCGAGGAATACCACGTTCTGGAACGGCGGCGGCCACTTGGCCTTCAGTCCCGGCGTGGTGATCACTTCCTTGATCTCGCCCAGGGCATACACCACGGCCACCTGTCGCTGGTCGACAATGAACAAGGTGGAACTGAGCAGCACCAGCACGATCAGCGCGCTGGCAACGATGAGTCCGATGCGGTTCATGGTTGTTGTTCTGCCTTGCGTTCAGCGGCCTTCGCGGTCGCGGCTGCGGGCGTTGTCGCGCGAGCGCACATCTCCAGAAGCGCCCATCGACGAGGACGAATCCGAGGCGCTGCCGGTGCTGCTGCTGGAAGGCGTCACGCCGGCGCCGATAGAAGGTACGCCGTTGCCGCCCTGGTGCAGCAGCTTGTCCAGTGGCAGGTACAGCAGGTTGGAACCGGTACGCGTGTCGATCATCACCTTCGACACGTTGCTGAGGACCTGCCGCATCGTGTCCACGTAGAGGCGATCGCGCGTGACGCCCGGCGCCTTCTGGTACTCGCTGAGCACCGATCGGAACCTCTCGGCATCGCCCTGCGCCTGCGCCACCACTCGCGCACGATAGCCCTCGGCGTCCGCGCGCAGCCGGGATGCAGTGCCTTGCGCCTTGGGGATCACGTCGCTCGCATAGGCCTGGCCTTCGTTCTTCAGCCGGTCACGGTCGGCGCCGGCCTTGAAGGCGTCGTTGAAGGCCGCCTGCACCTGCTCAGGCACCAGGACGTTCTGCACGTTCACGTTGACGACGAGAATGCCCGCGCGCAGCCGATCGAGCTGAGCCTGGATCGACTTCACGAGGTCCGACGCGATGGCGTCGCGCTGCTCGTACAGCACGGAATCGACGCGGCTGCGGCCCACGATTTCGCGCACTGCAGACTCGGCAGCCTGCTCGACGATCGAATCATCCGGATTGCGGTTTTCGAACAGGTACTCGCGTGCATCTTTCAGCCGGTACTGCACGGTGAACCGGATATCGACGATGTTCTCGTCCTCGGTGAGCATCGACGAGTCGCGAAGGCCGGTGGCCTGGACGACCGAGTTGCGGCCGATCTCCTTGGACCGCAGCTGCGTCACCGCCACCGTCTCGTGTTGCTGGAACGGATACGGCAGCCGCCACTGGAAGCCGGCATCCGCCGTGTAGGCATAGCGGCCAAAAGAGGTCACCACTGCCTGCTGCCCTTCCTGTACGATGAAGAAGCCGCTGCCGAGCCAGATGAGCAGCACCACCGCGAGGATCAGCCCGACGCCGATGCCCGCACCTTTCATGTCTGGCTTGAAGCCTGGGCCACCGGCGTCGTCGCCGCCCCCCCGTGAGCCTCTGCCTCCGAAGAGGCCGCTCAGCTTGCGGTTGAAGTCGCGCCACAGCTCGTCGAGATCGGGCGGGCCCTCGTTGCGGTTGCCGTTGTTGTAGATCCCCCTGGCGCGCCGCGGGCGCAGCAGGTTGCGAATCGCGTGGACCAGCGACGACAGGCCGCCGGAACGGGAAGGATGGTAGGGCGTGCTCATGCCTGCAGCGGTCGAGAGGGTGTGTCCATCGGAAGCGCCTCGGCGCCGGTCGCTATGTTGTCATGCTCTTCGCCCGCTACGGGCGTCACGTCGCCGGCAGCCAGGCGCGCGATGCACTCGCGCAACATGTCAAGGCCGGTGCCGTCCAACGCGCTCACCCACACCCGCGGCACACGCGTGCCTGGAGACAGCTCCACCCAGTCGATCAGGCTGCGCGGCCGGCGCCCGGGCTCCAGGGCGTCGAGCTTGTTGTAGACCAGCACCTGCGCGATCCCACTCGCGTGAATCTCTTCGAGCACCCGGTCCACCTCATGCCGCTGCTCATCGAGCACCGGGCTGGAAGCGTCGACCACGTGCAACAGCAGATCGGCCTCCGCCGCCTCCTGCAAGGTGGCCTGGAACGCCTCGACCAGCTTGTGGGGCAGATCGCGGATGAAGCCGACCGTGTCGGACAGCGACACCGATCGGCCGGCCTCCGCCAGGTACATCGAGCGGGTGGTGGTATCCAGCGTGGCAAAGAGCTGGTTGGCGGCATAGGTGCGCGCCTTGACCAAGGCATTGAACAGCGTGGACTTGCCCGCGTTGGTATAACCCACCAGCGAGACACGGTACACGCCGCTCTTCTCGCGCGCCTTGCGCTGTGTGCCGCGCTGGCGCTTGACGCGCTCCAGACGTTGCTTCACGGTCTTGATGCGCTCGCCGATCATGCGACGGTCGAGCTCGATCTGGGCCTCGCCGGGGCCACCGCGCGTGCCGATCCCTCCACGTTGGCGCTCCAGGTGGCTCCATCGCCGTACCAGGCGCGTAGACAGGTACTGCAAGCGCGCCAGCTCGACCTGCAGCTTGCCTTCGTGGCTCTTTGCACGCTCCGCGAAGATCTCCAGGATCAGCGCCGTTCGATCGGCCACGGGGACGCCGAGATGGCGCTCGAGGTTGCGCTGCTGCGCAGGCGACAGCGCTTGGTCGAAGATCACGCCATGCGCATGGTGCTGCTGCACAAGCGCCTTGATTTCGTCGGCCTTCCCGCTGCCCACAAACAGCGCCGGGTCGGGCGACTTGCGGCGCGCGATCAGGCGCGCCACGGGCTCGTCGCCGGCCGATTCGGCCAGCAGCGCCAACTCATCGAGCGTGGGATCGAAAGACCCGCCCGGTCCGAGGTCGACGCCCACGAGAATCGCCCGCGCGACACCACCTTCAGCAGGCGGAGCGGTGGGTGTTTCGGGATTCAAGGTAGGGGGCGACTGCAATGAATGCCGCCAGCCGGGGCCAGCGTGGTTCAGGACTGCTCGCCCGCTTCCGACACGTGGAAGTTCACGGCGCGGCCAGGCACGACGGTGGAGATGGCGTGCTTGTAGACCATCTGCGTGACGGTGTTGCGCAGCAGGACGACGTATTGGTCGAAGGATTCGATGTGGCCCTGCAGCTTGATGCCGTTGACGAGGTAGATCGACACTGGCACGTGCTCTTTGCGCAGCAGGTTCAGGAACGGGTCTTGTAGGAGTTGGCCCTTATTGCTCACGATATAGCTCCGTGTTCGAAGTTCTGGAAATTGCCACGTTAACACACGGGGCGCCAGGCTGCGTCTGCCCTCATGCCAAAAGGCCTCAGCCGTCCTTGTCGTCGAACGGATTGCGCGAGGACTTCATTTCGATGCGCAGAGGCGTCCCCACCAGCCCGAAGTGCGCGCGGAAGCGTCCTTCGAGGAAGCGCTTGTATGCAGCGGTCACATGCTCAAGCGAATTGCCGTGGATGACGATCAGCGGCGGGTTCATGCCCCCCTGGTGCGCATAGCGCAACTTGGGCCGGAAAGCGCCCGCCCGCTTCGGCGCCTGATGCTCCACTGCCTCGTGCAGCAGGCGCGTAAGCACCGGTGTCGAGAGCTTCTTGGTCGCCGATGCATACACGTCGGCGATCGCCCTCCACAACGGCGCCAGGCCCTGACGCTTGAGCGCGGAGATCTTCAGGATCGGGGCAAACTTCAGGAAGGCAAGACGCGTCTCGATCGAGCGCTCCAGCATCTGGCGCTGGTAGGCATCCACGGCGTCCCACTTGTTCACCGCGATCACCACGGCCCGGCCCGCATCGAGGATGTAGCCGGCGATGTGCGCATCCTGGTCGCTCACGCCCTGGGTGGCGTCGATCAGCAGCACGGCCACATGCGCATCGGCGATCGCCTGCAGCGTCTTCACGACAGAGAACTTCTCGATCGCCTCGAACACCTTGCCCTTGCGTCGCAGCCCTGCGGTGTCGATCAGTTCGAAGCGCTGACCGTTGCGCTCGAATGGCACGTGGATCGCGTCGCGAGTGGTGCCGGGCATGTCGAAGGCCACGAGCCGCTCCTCGCCGAGCCACGCGTTGATCAGCGTCGACTTGCCCACATTCGGGCGCCCCGCCACCGCCAACCGGATCGGCTTGCTGCCGTCTAGCTCCTCGGTGTCGACCTCGTCTAAGGGAAACGGCTCCAGCACCGCCTCGAGCAAGCTGCGGATACCCTGCCCGTGCGCGGCAGACACCGGGTGCGGTTCCCCCATGCCGAGTTCGTGAAACTCGGCGAGCAACGGCGACTCGCTCATGCCTTCGGCCTTGTTGACGGCCAGGTGCACCCGCTTGTTGGCCTGTCGAAGGTAGCGCGCGATGTCGTGATCCTGCGGCGACAGCCCGTTGCGAATGTCCACCACGAACACCACCGCGTCGGCCTCGGCCACCGCCTGCTTGGTCTGCTTTGCCATCTCGGCGACCACGCCGCTGGGCTTCTCCGGCTCGAAGCCGCCGGTGTCGATGACGATGAACTGGTGCTCGCCGAGCCGTCCGTCGCCGTAGTGCCGGTCCCGCGTCAGGCCCGCGAAGTCGGCCACGATCGCGTCGCGGCTCTTAGTGAGCCGGTTGAACAGAGTCGACTTGCCGACATTCGGGCGGCCGACGAGGGCGATGACTGGCTTCACTCGAGGCGGAAGGCGTACAGGCCGCCGTTGCGAGTGGTCACCAAGACGGTGCCGCCGGCGCGTACCGGCGAGCCCACGATCGGTGAGCCGTCAGTAGACAGCCGGAGGAGTGTTTCGCCCGTCTCGCGCGACAGGAAGTGAACGTAGCCCTGGCTGTCGCCCACCACCACGGTCTTGCCGGCGCTCAGCGGCCCGCTCAGGCCCCGATTGAGAAAACGCTCGTGGGTCCATGCCACGTCGCCGCTGGCGGCGCGCCAGGCGGTCATGCGGTCGCTGGCGTCGGCGCCGAAGATGAAGTCGGCATCGCCGCCTACGGGCTTCACACCGCCGACAGACTTGCTCCACACCAGGCTCGCCCGCTCGGCGTTCACACACCCAACGCCGTTCTGGAACGAGCGGGCACAGACGATGTCGCCACTGCGCACCACCGGACCCACCAGATCCGCCAGACGCTCCACCTCGTTGGTGCCGCGCGGCGTGGCGAGCGCCACCTCCCATTGCACGTTGCCGTTGAGCGGGTCAACACCGGTCAGCAACGGGCCCTGGCCCGCCAGCAGAGTGTTCTTGAACGCAGCGAGCACGCCAGGCTGGGCCAGCGTGAGCGCCTCTCCCGGGCGGCGCAGGGTCCACAGCAAGTGCGCATCGAGCGCGTCGAAGGCCTGCACGGCGCGGTCCACGCCCATCACGAACACCCGCTCACCGGCCACCAACGGCGGCGTGACCACGCCTGAATTCAGGCGTTGGCGCCACTTGACCTTGCCGGCTTCAAGTACGACGAGTTCGTTGTCGCGCGTGACTACCGCAGCAAAGCGGCCGTCGCTGCCGACGCCGGCAGCCAATTGGCTGCCGACATTGGCGCGCCACAGTTCGTGCCCGTCGTCCGCGTTCAGTGCCACCACGGTGCCGTCGGTGCTGGCAGCCGTGAACGCGCTGCCATTGACCGCGACGGCCATCGGAAACTGCACGCTGTCCAGCCGCAGGTTCCACACCTCTCGGCCCGCGATCTTGGGCGTCAGGTTCTCCAACTCGGCCGGCTTCGGTTTCTCGGAGAACCAGTTGACCGGGTTGAAGCTGCCGCAGCCGGCAAGCAGGGCCACGCTCAACAGCAAGGCCAACCTCTTGCCATGAACGAGTCGCAGCACCGTCATTCCTGGCCCCCGGTCGTGGGCGCGGAGGCCGCCGGCGGCGGCGCGCCCAACGCGGTGAGCTTGGCGTCGACCAGGCGGCGGTACTCGAGCTTCTCGCCCATTGCCTTGTACGCTGCCTGGTAGGCCGCCTTGGCCTCGTCCTTCTTGCCCTCGGCCAGCAGCACGTCGCCACGCCGGTCGGCGACCAGGGCTGCGAACGACTTGTCGCCGGCCTGGTCCAGCTGCTTGAGCGCGTCGGCATATTGCTTCTGGTCCAGCAACACGCCGGCCAGGCGAAGACGGGCGATCGTGCGGTACTCGTCCTCGGTGGCGTTGTCTGCCACCCAGGTCAATGCGCCCTTGGCGGCGTCGACCCGCCCCTTTTCGTACTGCAGCTTTGCAGCCAGCAACCCGGCTTGCTCCGCGAACGCCGTACGCGGGTAGCGTGCCTTGAGATCGGCGAACACCTTTGCGGTCTTGTCGGCGTCGCCAGCCTGCGAAGCGGCCTGCAGCGCATCGAACATCGCGCCGGCCTTCGCCGCCTGCTCGCGCTGGTACCAGTTCCACCCGTTCCAGGCAGCGAACGCAGCCAGTGCGAGGACGAGCACCCAGGTGATCAGGTTGCCGTATTGCTTCCAGAACGCCTTCAGCTCGTCAAGCTGTTCTTGTTCTTGCAGGTCGAGTTGGGTCGCCATGGTGCGCGCGCGATTGAAAGGAAGGGATTATGCGTTGAGCCACTCGGCCGCCAGCGACGGCAGGCGGTGCAGAGCGACGGTGCGCTGCTGGCCGCCGACGTCGCGCAGCGACTTCACCGCCGCCTCGCCACGTGCCAGTTCGTCATCGCCGAAGATCAGCGCATAACGTGCACCGCTGGCGTCGGCCTTCTTGAATTGAGACTTCATGCTGCCTCCGCCAGCGTGCATCTGCACCGACACACCCGCCGCCCGCAAAGCTTCGAGCGCAGGCAGCACCTGCGGCATCGCCGCCGCGGAGGGCACGACCGCATAGGCCACCGGCGCAACCGATGGTGCGCCAACGCCTACCTCCTCGAGCAACAGCAGCAGCCGCTCGATGCCCAGGCCGAAGCCGACGGCCGGCGCCGGCTTGCCACCCAGCTGCTCGATCAGCCCGTCGTAGCGCCCGCCGCCACAGACCGTTCCCTGCGAGCCCAGGCGCTCGGTGACCCACTCGAACACCGTGAGGTTGTAGTAGTCCATGCCGCGCACCAGCCGTGGATTCACGCGGTACTCGAGCCCAGCGGCGTCCAGCACCGCCCGCACGGCGCGGAAGTGCGCGAGTGAAGCCTCGCCGAGGAAATCCATCAGCTGGGGAGCAGCCTCCACCACGGGCTGCATCACCGGATTCTTGGTGTCGAGGATGCGCAAGGGGTTGCTGTGCAGGCGACGCTTGGCATCCTCATCGAGCAGCGAGGCGTGTTGCTCGAAGTGGCGAATCAGCGCTTCGCGGTGCGCGCGGCGTTCGTCGGGCTGACCGAGGCTGTTGATCTCCAACCGAACGTCACGGCCTTCCACGAGGCCCAGTTCGCGCCACAGCGCGCGCACGAGCAGGATCAATTCGGCATCGACGTCCGGGCCTGCAAAACCCAGCGCCTCCACGTCGAGCTGGTGGAACTGCCGATAGCGGCCCTTCTGTGGCCGCTCGTGACGGAACATCGCACCGATGGTCCAGACGCGCAGCGGACCGTTATAGAGCGCGTTGTGCTCGACCATTGCACGCACGATGCCGGCAGTGGCCTCGGGGCGCAGCGTGAGCTTGTCGCCGTTCATCGAATCCTCGAAGGAATACATCTCCTTCTCGACGATGTCGGTCACCTCGCCAAGCCCGCGCACGAATAGCGCCGTGGGCTCGACGATCGGGGTGCGCAGGTTCTGGTAGCCGTAGCGCTGCATCAGCATGCGCACGGTCGCCTCGAACCATTCCCAGCGCGCCGACTCGGGCGGCAGGATGTCGTTCATGCCTTTGACGGCACGCAGGATGTCAGCCATGGGAGAGCAATGCGAAAGGCGGCCGCTGGGCCGCGGGATACCGAAGACGAACGCGGCGCGACGTCAATGCGCGGCGGTGACGCTGCCGAAGCGGCGCTCGATGTAGTCCTCGACGATCTTCTGAAAGTCCCGTGCGATGGCGTCGCCGCGCAGCGTGAGCGCCTTCTCGCCGTCGATGAACACCGGTGCTGCGGGCGCCTCGCCGGTACCCGGGAGGCTGATGCCGATGTCGGCATGCTTGCTTTCGCCGGGGCCGTTGACGATGCAGCCCATGACCGCGACCTTCATGTTCTCGACCCCCGGATAGCGGCTGCGCCACAGCGGCATTTGCTCGCGCAGGTAGTCGTCGATCTGCTTGGCCAGCTCCTGGAAGGTGGTGCTGGTGGTACGGCCGCAGCCGGGACAGGCAGTGACGCTGGGGTTGAAGTGTCGCAGCCCCAGGGCCTGCAGGATCTCCAGCGCCACCACCACCTCCTGCGTGCGCGCCTCGCGCGGCTGCGGGGTCAGCGACACGCGGATCGTGTCGCCGATGCCCTCCTGCAGCAGCACCGACAGCGCGGCAGCCGAGGCCACTGTGCCCTTGGTGCCCATGCCGGCTTCGGTGAGGCCCAGGTGCAAGGCATAGTCGCAGCGCTGATGGAGTGCACGGTACACGCTGATCAGGTCCTGCACTCCGCTGACCTTGCAGCTGATGATGATCTGGTTCGGGTCGAGCCCGAGCTCGCGCGCATACCCGGCCGATTGCAGTGCGGAGGTGACCAGCGCCTGGTACATCACCTGCTTGGCGTCCCAGGGCCGCGCGCGGCGGGCGTTCTCGTCCATCAGTGCCGCCAGCAGTTCCTGGTCCAGGCTGCCCCAGTTAACCCCGATGCGCACGGCCTTCTGCCCCCATCGGCAGGCTGCTTCGATCATCTGCGCGAACTGGCGATCGCGCTTGTCGCCCTTGCCTACATTGCCCGGGTTGATGCGGTACTTCGACAGTGCCTGCGCGCAGGCGGGAAACTCAGTGAGCAAACGGTGGCCGTTGTAGTGGAAGTCGCCCACCAGCGGCACCTGAACGCCCATGCGATCGAGTTGTTCGCGAATGTGGGGCACCGCCTGCGCGGCCTCCGGCGTGTTCACCGTGATGCGCACCAGTTCGGAGCCGGCCTGCGCCAGCTCCTTGACCTGGATGGCCGTGCCGATCACGTCCACCGTATCGGTATTGGTCATCGCCTGCACGCGCACTGGTGCGTCGCCGCCCACCGTCACCACGTGCTCGCCCCAGGCGACGCGTGCCTGCCTGCTGCGGCGCTGTGCAGGCACGGCTGCTTCTATCGGTTCGGCAAGGGAGTTGGCGTCGGTCATGCTGGGACTACTTCAGTTCAAGCCGCGTCACGCCTTCGCGCGCCGGCAGAGGCACGGGCTGGCCACGCAAACTGAGCTGCGTGGCACCGGAGTTGCCGATTGTCACGCGCATCGGCATGGCGCCGGAAAGCGATTCGGATTCCCCTGGTTCCAGCGTGCGGGCCACCATCACCTGACCATGCGCGTCACGCACTTCGACCCAGCTGGGCGCGGTGGTCGCACGCACTACCACGTCCTTTTCACCGGAGGCCGCCGCAGGTGCGGAGGCAGATGCGGAGGCAGGTGCGGACGCCGGCACAGCCGACACGCCAAGTGCTGGCAATGACGCCGCCGGCTGAATCGGTGCGACGTCCGATGCCACGCGGGCTTCGGCCACGGGTGCAGATGGCGCCGGCGATTGTGCCGGCGCGCTGGCGACGTGTACCGATGGGGTGGCAGGAGCGGATGCGCTCTCGTCGGGCGCAGGCGCGAAGCGCCCCCCGAGCAGATGTGGCGGCAGCAGGTAGACCGCTGCGGCAGCCACCAGCAGCGCCAACGAAATCCACACCACCGGGCCGCCGAGCGTAGACCGCTCGGCACCTTCGCGGCGCAGCGTGCGCTGGCGCAACGGGGCATTGATGCCCGAGCCCACTTGCAGCTCCTGGTCGGGCGTATCGGGCAGTTTGGCCAGCACCGGCTCGGCGTCGATCTTGAGCGCGCGGCACACCGCCTGCGCCAGGGCTCGCGTGAACGTGGTGTCCGGCAGTTCGTCGTAGCGATCACCCTCCAGGGCCTCCAGCTTGCGCTGCGACACCTTGATGGCTGCCGCGAGTGCAGCGATGTGCATGCCGCGAGCCTGCCGCGCCTCGCGCAGCATCGCTCCGGCACTGCCGGCACCCGACGCGCCTGCAGCCTCACCGTTCATGGGCTCAGTCATCGAAGCGTCCCCGCTCGAAGGCCAGGGTCTCGGACGCCTTGGGGAAACGCTCGCGCAATTGCCTGCCCAGGTCGCGCACGCGCGACGCGTCGCCCAGGCGGCGCTCGATGCGGGCTGCCAGCCACAAGGTCTGCGCGCTCACGAACTCCGGCTGTGCATTGACGCGTCCGATGTAGAAGCGCGCACGCTCGTACTCCCCACGCCGATACAGCACCTCTGCGAGGTTCACCGCCGTGGTGGGACTGGCGGGATCCAGTTCGTAGGCGCGCATCAGCGTCTGCTCGGCGCCGGCCAGATCGCCCGCCTTCGCGCGGCACACGCCCTGTGCGAGCATCGTGCGGGGGGCGTTGCGGTACTGTGGCTGCGCCAAAGCTTTCGCGAACTCCGCTTGCGCACGGTCGAAACGATTCGTCTGGCACAGGAACCAGCCGTAGTTGTGCAAGGTATCGGGATCGTTCGGGCGCAACTGCAGCGCGCGCTGGAAGCTCTCCTCGGCCAGAGGCTCGTCGCTCAACGCAGCGTAGATCAAGCCGCGCAGGTTCCACGCCTCGACAAGGTTGGGGCTGGCGGCCAGCGCCTGTTTCACCTCGTCGAGCGCCGTCTCGTTCTGACCCCGGCCGAAATAGGCCGATGCAAGCTCAAGCCGCACCCGGGCACGCCGGTCCGCGTCGGTCTGGTCGCTCGCGGTTCGCAGGTCGTCGCTAGGGGGCGGGCCGCCCGGCGCCGCGCAGCCAAACAACGCCAGCACCAGGGCCAGCAGGGCCAACCCGCGGCCGCCGGCGGCGGGCATCGAGCAACGAAGTCGGTGCCTGGGCAATCGTCGTCTCCTCGTGTTGGTTGTCGTGGTCGAATTTCAGTGGCGGCCCGGCCGAGCCGGCGCGTTCACCGGCTGCAGGTGGATCACGGGTCGGGTGAGGCGCTGGTGCACCTTGGTACGGTCCTGCACCTCGCCGGCCAACTGGCCGCAGGCGGCGTCGATGTCGTCGCCGCGCGTCTTGCGCACCGTGGTCACCAGCCCTGCGTCCTGCAGCACGCGAGCGAAGGCCTGAACACGCTCCTTTGGAGAGCGCTTCAGGCCCGATTCGGGAAAGGGATTGAACGGGATCAGGTTGAACTTGCATGCGACGGCACCCACGCCTGCTACGTCGGGGTGCTCGCCTCGCACCAGCGCTACCAGTTCATGCGCCAGCTCCGGTGTGTCATTGACGCCGTCGAGCATGCAGTACTCGAAGGTAATGAAGTCGCGGGGCGCTGCATCCAGGTAGCGCTGACAGGCCGCAAGCAGCTCGCGCAACGGGTATTTGCGGTTCAGTGGCACCAGGTGGTTACGCAAGGCGTCATTCGGGGCATGCAGCGACACGGCCAGTGCCACCGGGCAATCGTGGCGCAAGCGATCCATCATGGGCACAACACCGGAGGTCGAAACCGTGACGCGCCGCCGCGACAAGCCATAGCCGTGATCGTCGAGCATGACGCGCAGCGCGGGCACCAAGGAAACGTAGTTCTGCAGCGGCTCGCCCATGCCCATCATCACCACATTCGTGATGGCCCGTTCGCCGGGCTGCAGTTGCAGACGTTGGCGCAGGTGATGCTCTGCGAACCACAACTGCGCCAGGATCTCACCAGTGGCCAGGTTGCGACTGAAGCCCTGGTGGCCGGTGGAGCAGAAGCGGCAGCCCACTGCGCAGCCGGCTTGCGACGAAACGCACAGGGTGCCGCGGTCGTCCTCCGGGATGAATACCGACTCCACCGCGTTGCCGCCGCCCACGTCGAACAGCCACTTGATGGTGCCGTCGGCAGATGCCTGCTCGCTGATGACCGGCAGCGCGCGAACCTCGGCGCAGCCCGCGAGCTTGTCGCGCAGGGACTTGGCGAGGTCCGACATCTTTGTGAAGTCGGAGGCGCCACGTTGGTGGATCCAGCGAAACAGCTGGGTGGCGCGAAAGCGCTTCTCCCCCAGCTGCTCGCAAAAGGCAGCCAAGCCGTCGAGGTCGAAATCCAGGAGATTGGCTGCAGTGCTCATTCGAGCGGGCCCCTCAGGGCACGCGCTGTTCAGCGCGAATAGACGTTCATGCCCGGGAAGAAGAACGCCACTTCATTGGCGGCCGTTTCCGGGGCGTCGGAGCCGTGCACCGCGTTGGCGTCGATGCTGTCGGCGAAGTCGGCGCGAATGGTGCCCTTTTCGGCCTTCTTGGGGTCGGTGGCGCCCATCAGCTCGCGGTTCTTGGCGATCGCGTTCTCCCCCTCGAGCGCCTGGATCATCACGGGCCCGGAGATCATGAAGTTGACCAGGTCATTGAAGAAGGGACGCGCCTTGTGTACCGCATAGAACGCTTCCGCTTCGCCGCGCGAGAGGTGCGCCATCTTGGCGGCGACGATCTTGAGGCCGGCACCTTCGAAACGGGCATAGATCTGGCCGATTACGTTCTTCGCCACTGCGTCGGGCTTGATGATCGAAAGGGTGCGTTCGATGGCCATGTTGTTCTCCTGAAATCTCAAACTTGGCAAAGCCGCGGATTGTAGCCCGCGCAACTTGAAGCCTCAGCGGCCACGCCGGCCGCCGCGCGGCCCGCCACGTCCACCGCCGCCTTTGCCGCGCAGGAACGCGTCGGCACCGATGTAGCCCACGGAGGTCTGCATGGGGTCGGGTTGTTTCGGCGCACCGCCACCCCCACCCGCACCACCGCCTCCGCCGCCCTTCTTGCGGCCGCGGCCCGCACCACCACCGCCGCCAGTGCCGGGCTGCTTCTGCACGAAGCGCTTGTCGTAGGTCTGCTGCAGCGGGTTCGGTATCGGGCCGTTCTCGTCGTCCACGTCGTCGCGCCCGCGATTTCGGTTGCGTTCCTGCTGCAGCGCGCGCTTGTCGTAGGTCTGCTGCAACGGGTTCGGGATCGGGCCCTCCTCGTCGCGCCCGTCATCACGCGTGTCGTCACGACGCTCGGCGCCGCGCGGCCGCTTGATGAACGTCTGCTGCAATGGATCCGGAATCGGCCCGCCCTCCTCGCGCTTCGGACCGGGGCCGGCCCCCGCCCCGCCACGGCCGCGCTTGTTGCGACGTCCCCGCTTGCTGCTGCCGGCTTCGCCATCGCGGTCGCGCGGCGCCTCGCGCCGGGGCTCGCCGCCGCCCGCCAGACGGCGGATGGTGCGCACATCGTTATCGTCCAGTTCCACCCACACGCCGCGCTTGAGCCCGCGCGGCAACACCAGCGAGCCGTAGCGCACGCGAATCAGTCGACTCACGGCGAGGCCCACCGCGTCGAACAGCTTGCGCACCTCTCGGTTTCGACCTTCGGTGATCACCACCCGGTACCAGCGATTGGCGCCTTCGCCCCCGCCGTCCTCGATGGCCTTGAACGCAGCCTTCTGGCCGTCGATCTCCACGCCCTCGAGCAGCTTGGCGCGCGACTCATCGTCGAGTTGACCGAGAACGCGCACCGCATATTCGCGCTCGACGCCGAAGCGCGGATGCATCAGCTGGTTGGCGAGTTCCCCCGAGTTGGTGAACAGCAGAAGGCCTTCCGTGTTGATGTCCAAACGGCCGACCGACAGCCACTTGCCTTGCTGCAGTCGCGGCAGGCGACGAAACACCGTAGGACGCTGCTGCGGATCGTCGTGCGTGACCACCTCGCCCACGGGCTTGTGGTAGGCAAGCACGCGGGGCATCGGCTGCGCGATGCGGAACTTGATCGGCTTGCCATTGACACGTACCTGGTCGCCATACGAGATGCGCTGGCCGATGTGCGCCGGCTCGCCGTTCACCGTGACCCGGCCCTCGACGATCATCTGCTCCAGGTCGCGCCGCGAGCCGACGCCGGCTTGGGCCAGCACCTTGTGCAGCTTGGGCGCATCGGGCTCGGCGGCGAGCACGCGCTTGGCAGACAGCCCTTCGGTCTCGGGCTCGGCTCCGCCTTCGGGCTCGGCGTCGAAAGCACCCGAGATCAGTTGCTCGAACACCTCGCCGGTGTCCGGTACCGGAACGGGTGGCGCCTGCCGCTGCTGCTGCTGTGCGCGCGGCTCGCGTTCCGCACCGGCCTCGACGTCGCGCGGCCCCCGGTCGCGTCGCCCGCGCCGGCGGTTGCGCCGGCCACGCGTCGCGTCGCCCTCGACCGGCCCCACGCCCTCGTCGGCAGTGCCCCTTTCCGCAGGCACCGCAGCGGCAGCCTGCTCCAGCACCTGCGGAGCCGCGGTCGGCAATGGATCGCCGGCCGGCTGCCCACCGGATTCGACGATGACCTCGGCCACGGCCTCCGCGGTCTCGCTTTTGCGCGCGCTGCGCCGCCGCCGCGCTGGCTTGGCCTCGGCTTCCGTGGAAGGCGAGTCGGACGGCGCAATGGCGTCAGGAGGGAGCGAGTCGGTGTCGTTCGCGTTCATGCTTGTGGTTCGACAGGTGCAGCATCGTCGGCCTGCACATCGGTGGGGTGATCGTCCTGCAGCAGGGCTGCCGGGGTTTGCGCGACGAGCGCGTCGCCGCGGGGGTCCAGTGGGAGCGCGACCTGCTGGTCATCGGCGGCCAGCAACGAGGGTTGGGCCTCGTCGAGTGCTTGCGCCAGCGCACTGACATGGGCGGGCGCACCATCCAGAGGCGGCAGTTGGTCCAGGCTTGCCAAGCCGAGGTCATCGAGGAACTGCCGCGTGGTGGCATACAGCGCCGGGCGTCCGGGGGCCTCGCGGTAGCCGATGGCCTCGATCCAGCCACGATCCTCCAATTGCTTGACGATCTGGCTGCCGACCGTGACACCGCGGATGTCCTCGATGTCGCCGCGCGTCACGGGCTGGCGATAGGCGACGATCGCCAGCGTTTCCATCACCGCGCGCGAGTAGCGCGGCGGCTTCTCGGGATTCAGCCGATCGAGGTATTCGCGCATCTCCGGCCGGCTCTGGAAGCGCCAGCCGGAGGACAGCGCGACCAGTTCCACGCCGCGGCCGTCCCAATCGGTGGTCAGCTCATCGAGCAGGCTGCGCAGCGTGTCGGCGCCCACCTGCTCCTCGAACAGCGCGCGCATCTCGCGCAACGACAGTGGCGCTTGTGCGCAGATCAGCGCGGTTTCGAGGACGCGCTTTGCATCCTGGGTGTTCATCAGTGTGGTTCTCGCGGCCGGCCGGGCCGGCATTGGCGACAAGATGCGCTGGAGCCTCGGGTGACGCGACCGGCGCCTGGCGCTTCGGTTCGCATCGGCAGGCTGGGCAGCCAGTCGCAATATTGCCTGCGACGCCACGCTGCAGCCTGGGGGCTTGATGCGCGATTCTATCCTCAGGCGCCGCCGGCGGCGACAGCGGCCCACGCAGGGGCCATGTCGGCGGGCAACGCAGCATGCAAATCGAGCGGAGTGCCCGTCACGGGATGCACGAGACGCAGGTGTTCCGCATGCAAGGCCTGACGTGACATCCCGAACTGCACGCGGCCGCCGTAGACCGCGTCCGCCACGAGAGGATGTCCCCGCGACGCCAGGTGCACCCGGATCTGGTGTGTGCGGCCGGTGTGCAGCGTGCAGCGCACTGCGCTCACACCGGCCAGCACAGCCAGCCGCTCGACGTCGGTACGCGCCGGCTTGCCCGACGCCAACACTGCCATGCGAATGCGCGATTGCGGGTCGCGGCCAATCGGCGCATCGATCGACAACCGCGCGGCTTGCAACTCGCCATTTGCCAACGCCAGGTACTGCCGATGCACTTCACGCGCGGCAATCGCCCGCACAAGTGCCGTGACCGCAAGCAGGCTCTTGCCCACCACCATGAGGCCGGACGTGTCCTTGTCCAGCCGGTGCACGATGCCGGCACGCGGCAGCACAGCAGCGCCTGCGTGATGCGCCAGCAGGCCGTTGAGCAAGGTGCCAGACCAGTTGCCCGCCGCCGGGTGCACCACCAGGCCGGCGGGCTTGTTCACGACGAGCAGATGCTCGTCCTCGAACAGGATGTCCAGGGCAATCGGCTCGGCGCGGAACGCGCGGCTCTCGGCCGTCGGCACCAGTTCCAATTGCAGGCGTTGCCCAGCGCGTAGTTTGCGCGACGCCGTGGTCGCCACCTGGTTGTCCAGCCGCACGTGGCCGTGCTCGATCAGGGTTTGCAGATGGCTGCGCGAAAACTCCGGCGCCAGTGTCACCAGCGCCTTGTCGAGGCGCTGGCCGTGCAGCGCTGCATCGACGAGGCGTTCGCGCCTTTCGTGCGCTTCGGCCTCCGGCTCGTCCGGCGCTTCCGGCTCGGCTCCGGTATCGGGAAAAGGCATCGCAGGCCGGTTCATATAATCGAGCGCGTTCTTGCAGACTACCCAGCCGACGCCCGTTGCGCGCCGGCCCCACCGATGACCGTTTTCCGTGTGTGGCGCCGATGTGGCGCGATCGCGCCGCTGGTGCTGGCCGCGCTGCTCGCTGCGTGTGGATCGACCCCGAAGAGCGACGACAACTCGACGCAGGCTGTCGAACGATTGTATGCAGACGCCAAGGATGACATGGCGAGCGGCTCGTACGATTCCGCCATCAAGACGCTCGAGCGCGTGGAAGGGCGGGCAGCCGGCACCCTGCTCTCCCAGCAGGCCACACTGGACCTCGGCTACGCGTACTACAAGACCGGCGAGAAGGCGCAGGCGATCGCCACGCTGGACCGCTTCATCAAGCTGCACCCGTCCAGCCCTGCGCTGGATTACGCGCTGTACCTGAAGGGCCTCGTCAATTTCAACGAGAACAATGGCCTGCTCTCGCGCTTTGCCGGGCAGGACATGTCCGAGCGCGACCAGCAGGCGTCGCGCGATGCGTACCAGTCGTTCAAGCAACTGGTGGAACAGTTCCCGGATTCGCGGTACGCGCCGGATGCCAAGGTGCGCATGGACTACATCGTCAATGCGCTGGCGGGCTACGAGCTGCACGTGGCGCGCTACTACTATCGCCGAGGTGCGTACCTGGCCGCGGCCAATCGCGCCCAGCAGGCGGTGCAGGAATTCCAGCAGTCGCCCTCCACCGAGGAAGCGCTGTACATCATGGCGCAGTGCTACGACAAGCTGGATCTGCCCAAGCTGCGCGACGATGCGCAGCGCGTGCTGAATAAGAACTTCCCGAACAGCCGCTTCCTGGCGGAGGGCATCCGCAAGCCGGAGCGAGCCTGGTGGCAGGTGTGGTGACGGCAGGCGCCGCCTAGGCACCCTCTCGTCGCTGTGCCGCCAGCTCGGCCAGCCAGGCTAGTGCATCAGCCTCCGTGTTCACGCGCTGCATGGGGGGCAGCGCCGCCTGCAGACGCCGGCCATAGCGCATCTGCACCATGCGCGGGTCGCACACTACGAGCAGGCCCTGGTCGGTCTCGCTGCGGATCAGGCGCCCGCCGCCTTGCTTGAGCGAGATGGCGGTCTCGGCCACGAAATAGGCCTCGAAGGCATTGCGCCCTGCCCCCTCCAGCTGCTTCACTCGCGCCTGCACCAGCGGATCATTGGGCGGCGGAAACGGCAGCTTGTCGATGATCACGCACTGCAGGTCGTCGCCAGGCACGTCGATGCCCTCCCAGAAGCTCTGCGATCCCACCAGCACGGATGCCGGGCGACTGATGAACGCCTGCATCAGCGTGCGCTTCGGGCTCTCGCCCTGCACCAGCACGGGCAGTTCGACACCTGCGCGCGCCAGTTCGTCGCGCAGGGCAGCGGCGATCAGTTGCAGTGCGCGCAGCGTGGTCGTGAGCACGAAGGTGCGGCCACCGAGCGTGTGGGCGCAACGCGCGGCCAAGCGCGCCACAGCCTGCGGATGCGTGGCCTCGTTGGGCTTGGGAAACCGCTGCGGCACCCACAACCGGGCGTGGGCCGCGTAGTCGAACGGGCTGTCGAGCTTGAGCTTGCGCGCGTCCTCCAGGCCGGCCGCCGCGGTGAACCAGCTCAGGTCTGCGTCGTCACCCAGGGTGGCCGAGGTGAATACCCAGGCCTTGGGTGCCGCGGCCCGCTGCTCGGTCAGCATGTCCCGGATGTCCAGGGGAGATTCGACCAGGCGCACTTGCAGCGGCGTGAGATCGATCCAGCGCACGCGATCGTCCGGGCATTCGAGCCGGAAGCGATCCGCCAGGCCTGCGAGCTGAAGCGCGCGCTGCTGCAGCTTGTTGAAGTCAGGCGCGATCTCGCTCACGGTGTCCAGCGCCGCTGCCGCCTCGCGGCATTGCGCGCCGAGCGTGCGCAAGGCCTCGACGAATCCTTCCGCCTCGGCCCGCTCGCTCCACGCGAGCTTGACCACCCCTCGCACCTGCCGCATGGGGCCGGCTGCGACCAGGCGCAGGTCGCGCGCCGCACGGTCGCATGTGGCGGCCAGGTCAGACCACGGGGCGAGCCCGCGTGCGTGCTGCAGGCCGGCGGCGAGCATGTCGCGCGCAAAGTCGATCAGCTGTCCGCTGCCCAAGGTGGTGCCGAGAAACTGCACGCCAGCCTCGGCGAGTTGATGCGCCTCGTCGAACACCGCGGCATCCACCGTGGGCAACAACTCGGCCACGCCGCTGTCGCGCAAGGCCATGTCGGCAAAGAACAGATGATGGTTCACCACCACGAGGTCGGCAGCCATCGCGTCGCGCCGGGCTTTCATCACGTGGCAGCCGCGGAAATGCGGGCACTCCGCGCCCAGACAGTTCTCACGAGTGGAGGTGACGAGTGGAATCACCGGCGAGCGCTCATCGAGCCCGTCGATCTCGGCGAGGTCTCCGGTGGTGGTGGCGTGCGCCCAGGTCTCCACCTTGGCGAGCATGCGTACTGCCCAGCGGTCGGGCAACTGAGCGCTCACCCGCGCCTGCTCCATGCGGTGCACGCACAAGTAGCTGCCGCGCCCTTTCAGCAATGCCAGCGTCACCGGGATCTTCAGCGCATCGCGCAGCCGTGGCAGGTCGCGCAGGAAGAGCTGGTCCTGCAGGCTCTTGGTGGCCGTGCTGACCAGGGCGCGCCGGCCGGACAGCAGCAGCGGTACCAGGTAGCCGAAGGTCTTGCCGACGCCCGTGCCCGCCTCCACCACCAGCGCCTCTCGCTGCTCCAGTGCCTCGGCCACGGCTTGTGCGAGCTGCTGTTGTGCTTCGCGCTCCACATAGCCGGCATCGGCGTGCGCAAGCGGGCCGCCGGCCGCGAAGGCCCAGGCGACCTGAGTGGCCAACGCGGCGGACTCGAGTACGGCGTCGTTCATCGGGATGCGCTGAGGCAGCGGCACCGAAGGAGCCGCCCGGGGGAGTTGTTGGATGCGACTTGCCGGGCGCATGGGCCTGCCGTGCCAAATACGGCATTCACACGCGACGCCAGGGCGTCGGGGATGGATCGCTTGAGTTTATATTGCCGTGCATGATCCCCACCCCCCAAGGCCACCGCCTCGTGGCCGCCACGGCGCTGCATCGCGGCGACCGCGCCTACCAGCAGGACCAGGTCGAGATCCTCGTGCATCCCCGTGTGGTGGGCTGCACGCTCGCGCTGGTGGCGGACGGCATGGGCGGCAAGAGCGGCGGTCGCAAGGCTGCCGACCAGGTGGTGCTCACCGCACAGCAGATCTTCGAGCGCTACGTGCCCGAACAAGACGACGCGAGCGAGTTGCTGCGTCAGCTGGTAATGGAAGCACACCTGATGATCAAGCTGACGGCCATCACCGCCGAGGAGGAGCCGCATAGCACGGTGGCCGCCTACCTCGTGGGCCCGGGGCTGGAATGCGACATCGTGCACGCGGGTGATTCGCGCGTGTATCACTTCCGCGGCACCGAGCTGGTGAGCCGGACCTACGACCACTCCTATGTGCAGCGCCTGATCGACGACGGCAAACTCACCGAGGAAGAAGCCAACACGCATCCGCAGTCCAACCTGCTCACCGGCTGCCTGGGGACGCAGGCCGACCCGCCGATGGCGCTGGCGCACATCGACCGCCTGGAGGTGGGCGACACAATGCTGGCGTGCAGCGACGGCCTGTGGCACTACTTCACGTCCAAGGAGCTGGGCGCGATCGTGCAGGCGCTGCCTCCGCGAGAGGCCAGCGAGATGCTGGTCGGCAAGGCGCGGCAGCGTGCTCGCGGCAGCGGCGACAACCTGTCGCTGGCGCTGGTGCGCGTGGAACCGCTGCGCTGATCCCGGCTACTGCGGTGCGCTGGCCGGCAGGGGCAGCGGTGCCGCTCCCTTGTGCCCGGCCGCGCGTTTCGCGTTGCGCCGCTCCACGCTTTCGCGATGCGCCGCGGCGGCCCGCTGGCGCGCTTGGAACGCTGCCGCGTTGCGCTCGCGCTCGGCGGCATTCGGAGCCTCGGGGCGCGGATGGCTTGCCCCTTCCGCATACGCACGCGGCAGCGCGCTCGACGCAGGCGCACTGCGGCTCGGGGCGCGCTCAACGACCTGGGTCCGCGCGGTCTCGCGGCGCCGAGTGGCGGCCTCGCGCTTTTCCTGCAGAGTCTCCAGCCGCTCGGCTGCGCGCTGCTTGCGCAGGGCGTCGTCCATCACGGCCTGCTGCTGCGACAGGCGATCCATCGCCTCGCGGCGTTCGGCGCGCGCATCGTCGATGCACGACGTCACGATGAATTGCGACTGGCACTGCCGCAGCTTCGCCTCATAGACGCTCTCCACGCGCTGCTTCTCAGCCGCGACGCGCGCGCGCTCCTGCTCCACGCGCATGTCCAGTGCATCGCCCGCATGCGCGGCGCATACGGCAGCGGCAAACGCGAGCAGCAGCGTGGGGGCGCGGAGTTCAGGTAAGCGAAGTATCAACATCGCGACGCGACAAGGCCAGGTACTCGGCCGACTGCATCTCGTGCAGCCGGGACACGGTGCGCGGGAATTCGTGTGCCAGCGGCCCCTCGGTATACAAGGCTTCCGGCGGCACTGCCGCCGACATGATGAACTTGACGCGGCGGTCGTACAACACGTCCACCAGCCACGTGAAGCGCCGTGCTTCGGAGGCCAGGCGTGGTGGCATCTGAGGCACGTTGGACAGCAGCACCGTGTGGAACTGCGTGGCGAGCTCCAGGTAGTCGTTCTGGGAGCGCGGGCCGCCGCACAGCGTCTTGAAGTCGAACCACACCACCCCGCCGGCCCGCCGCAGTGCGCGCAGCTCACGTTGCTCGATGTGCAGCAGCCGATCCTCGTCGCGCGCCTCCGCCAGACGCTCGAACGCCTCGGCCATCGCCGCGTCGGCCTGCGGACCCAGCGGACAGTGGTACATCTGCACGTGCTGCAAGGTGCGCTGGCGGTAGTCCACGCCGTTGTCCACATTCACCACCTCGAGCTTCTCCTTCAGCAGCTCGATGGCCGGCAGGATGCGGTCGCGATGCAGGCCGTTGGGGTAGAGCTCGTCGGGATGGAAGTTGGACGTGGTGACGATACTCACGCGGTTGTCGAACAGCGCCTGCAGCAGGCGGTGCAGGATCATCGCGTCGGTGACGTCCGCGACATGGAACTCGTCGAAGCAGATCAGCCGGAAGCGGCGCGAAACCCGACGGCCCAATTCGTCCAGCGGATTGACCGTGCCCTTGAGCTCCTGCAGCTCGCGGTGCACCTCGCGCATGAACTCATGGAAGTGCAGCCGGGTCTTGCGCATGAGTGGCACCGACTGGAAGAAGCAGTCCATCAGGAAGCTCTTGCCACGTCCGACGCCGCCCACCATGTACACGCCGCGCGGAATCGGCGGATGGCGCAGCAGCTTGGTCAGCGGATTGCCGCGCCGCGCCTTGTAGTCCGCCCACTCGTTCTCGCAGCGCTCCAGCGCGGCCACCGCACGCAGCTGCGCAGGATCGCTGCGGTAGCCACGCTCCGCGAGCGTGCGTTCGTACAGCTCGCGGACCGCCACGATCAGAAGTTCAGCGTGCGCTTGTCGACCGCGAGCGCGGCTTCCTTGGTGGCTTCGCTCAGGCTGGGGTGCGCGTGGCAGATGCGCGCGATGTCCTCGGCGCTCGCCTTGAACTCCATCGCCACCACAGCCTCGGAGATCAGCTCGCTGGCCATCGGGCCGACGATGTGCACGCCAAGGATCTCGTCGGTCTTGGCGTCGGCCAGGAACTTCACGAGGCCGGTGGTGTCGCCCAGTGCACG
>CAMLIZ010000034.1 GCA_946480245.1 uncultured Pseudomonadota bacterium | reverse complement strand
TGCTGGCACCGTCCATGGAGCCGAAGAACTCGGCCTCCTCGCCCACCTCGGCGCGACGGCGCTTGGCCTCCTTCTCGTCGATCAGGCCGGCATTGAGGTCGGCGTCGATCGACATCTGCTTGCCGGGCATCGCGTCCAGGGTGAAGCGCGCCGCCACCTCGGCAATGCGCTCCGCGCCCTTGGTCACCACGATGAAGTTGATCACCACCACCACGGCGAACACGATCAGGCCGACCGCGAAGTTGCCGCCGATCAGGAAGTGGCCGAACGATTCGATCACCCGGCCGGCCGCGCCGGCGCCGGTGTGGCCCTGCATCAGCACCACGCGAGTGGAGGCCACGTTCAGGCTCAGGCGCAGCAAGGTGGTGATCAGCAGCACCGACGGGAACGCGGCAAAGTCCAGCGGCCGGACCATGTGCGCGGCCACCAGCATCACCGTGAGCGCCAGCGCGATGTTGAACGTGAAGAACACGTCCAGCATGAACGACGGCAGCGGCAGCACCATCATCGACAGCACCATCACGATGAACAACGGCGCCATCAGCGCCTTGGCGGTGTCGCCATTGCGGCCGAGCAGGGATTGCAGACGCGCGGTGAGCTCGCTCATGGCCAGGATTGTTCCGGGCCGGGCCGCCGGCTTGAGCGAGAAAAGAAGGGGAAAGGACGGGGAGTTCTGGGGGTGGAGCGGCGCCTGCCCCCTCAGCGGCCCGGGTCCGCGAATGCGGGGCTTTCGGCGAAGGCCCAGCGCCCGTGCACGCGGTCGAAGCTGCCCGGCAGCACGTCCAGGATCAGGTGCAGCCGCTCGCGGGTGCCACCGTGTTGCACTTCGTGCAGGCGCTGGTTGTTGAGCTCGAACGCGACGCCGGCCTCGAAGTGGTGTGCCTGGTCGTCGATGTAGAACGCGACCTCCGGCCATGTGATCAGTGGCACGTGGACGCGGTGGCTGGCGCACAGCAGCGGCGCCGAATCGAAGTGCTTCGCGATGTGCCCGCCCGGCCTCAGGTTGGCGATCTGGCACATCATCACCACCGACTCCGCGGGGTAGTGCGCGAGGATCTTGTCGACGATCGGCTGAACCGCCGGGCTGAACCAGTCCCAGCCCACGCATCGTCGCACGTCGGCCTGGGTGAGGGCCGGCGCGGGCCGCACACGCGGGTCGGAGTGATAGAGGAAGATCGCGCGCGTGGGGCGGTTCTGCGCGAGTTGGCGCCGGATGTGCTCGTCGGCGTCCCACAGCGTCGCGTCGACCGTGCGGACCCGCTCGAGAAGGGGCTCGATGTCGACACGGCCCAGCACACGGTGCGTCTGTCCGAAGTCCATAGAATGACTTTAACGTACCCCCTGCTCAGACGACGATGATCCTCTCCCACCGGCACCGGTTCATCTTCTTCGCGATTCCCAAGACGGGCACGCATGCCATCCGCTTCGCGCTGCGGCCGCTGCTCGGCGAGGACGACGGCGAGCAGGTGCAACTGTTCGTGCAGAAGCGGCTGCCCTACGCGGAACTGGCGCAAGTGGGCCACGGCCATCTCGGTTGGCGAGAAACCCAGGCGGCGCTGCCGCCAGCGCTGTGGCAGTCGTATTTCAAGTTCGCGATCGTGCGCAACCCGTGGGAGCGCTTCGTCTCCTACTGCGCCTTCATGCACCGCGACAGCGGCCTGTTCGCCGCAGATCCGCGCGCCGCCATGAACCGGGTGCTGGACAATCCCGAGCACCGCACGCGCGTCGTGTTCCGCCCGCAAAGCGAATTCATCTGCGACGACGACGGACGGGTACAGGTCGATTTCGTCGGCCGGCACGAGTCGATGCAGGACGCGTTCGACCAGATCTGCCAACGCCTGGGCCTGCCCCGGCAAGTCCTGCAGCGGGTCAACGCATCGAGTCACGGCCCCTGGCGCGATTGCTACGACCTTGGGCTGCGAGCCCGAGTGGCCGAGGTGTATGCCCGCGACATCGAGCTCTTCGGCTATCGATTCGATGAGTAGGGCTTGAAAGGCCCCCCGCGATCACACGGGCGGCGCAGCCAGCACCGCTGCGCTCCACTGCCGATACAACCCCTCGATCTCCTGCGGCTTGTGCGGGCGGTTGCTGCCAAGCCACCACACCAGCAGTTCGAACAAAGCGCCCCCACTGGTGCGCCCGCCCGGCCGGCTCGCCTGCGAGCGCAAGCTCGATCAGCAGCTCACGGAACCGGTCTTGCACCTAGTGGCCTGAGCGGCGCCTCAGCCGATGTCGGCGCGCTCGCACAGCGTGAGCACGTCGATCTCGTCCCAGCCGCGCTCGGCCATCAGGTCCATCAACGCGATCGTGAGCGCGCGCCGGGTGCGCTCCGCTGCTGCTGAGCGCGAAGCCGGCAACTACGGCGTGCTCACGCCCTTCTGGGACCTGGTGTTCGGCACCTTCCGCTACCAGCCCGGACGCCTGCCGCAGGCGCTGGGCGTGGAGCAGCCGGGCCGCTATCCGCCGAGCAGTTCGCTCTGGAAGGTGCTGCTGCCCTTCCGCGGACCCCCCCGAGGCTGCGGCAGGACCACGGTGCTTTGAACCCTTTCCGTCGGGCCGGCCACTCACCGCCACCCAACCACTGGATCCGGAGCACTTCAATGAAACGCGTCACCTTGACCCGTAAGCAGTTCCTCGGTGCGGCCAGCGGCGGCACCCTGCTGCTGCTGCTGCAAGCCTGCGGCGGCGGCGGCAGCGGGTACAGCGCCACCCCGGCGCCCACCGGCAGCTCGTCCGGCATCACCAGCTGCGGCGCCAGCGGCAGCGCGATCGCCGGCAATCACGGGCACATGCTGGCCATCCCGCTGGCGGATTTGGACTCCACCACCGACAAGACCTACAGCATCCAGGGCACGGCCAACCACGACCACCAGATCACGCTCACGGTGGCGCAGCTGCAGTCGCTGAAGGCGGGGCAGCCGGTGGTCGTCACCTCCACGACCACCCTCTCGCACAACCACGACGTCACCAACACCTGCGCCTGACGCCGCACGGCGCCAACGCGACAATCCGGCAGCCTGCCGTGCCCGTCTTTCACCGCTTGCCGGAACACAACCGCATGCTGAACTGGATCCCGCGCAAGTCGAACCCGAAGCGGCCCGTCGCCGCCGACGAGGGCGACGCATCCGCGCGCGTCGCGTCCGCCCGAGTCGCGTCCGACGCGGTGGAGAAGGTGCTGCTGCAAGGCGTGCGGCAGGGCCGGCAGAAAGCGTTCGACGAGCTCTACCGCCTGTACCACCCGCGCTTGCAGCGCTTTCTGCGCCACCTGCTGCGCCAGGCCGACCAGGAGATCGAGGAGATCCTGAACGACACGATGATAGTGGTGTGGAAGCGGCCCGACAGCTTCGACGGCCGCAGCCGGCTCTCCACCTGGATCTTCGGCATCGCCTACCGCAAGGCGCTGAAGGCGTTGAGCCGCCAAGCTCCGCCGGCGGAGCAGGCGGATCCCACCGACACGCCCGATCCTGCGCCTGGCCCGGAGTGGAGCGTGGCGCATCTGCAGTTGCGCGGGCGGCTGCAGCAGGCGGTGGGCGAACTCAGCGTGGACCATCGCGCGGTGATCGACCTGTGCTACCTGCAGGACATGAGCCACGGCGAGATCGCCCAGATCGTGGGCTGCCCCTCCGAAACCGTGAAGACCCGGCTGTTCTATGCGCGGCGCCGGCTGCGCACGCTGCTGGAAGACCTGGCCGCCCACTTGCCCGGAGAAGCGCAATGAACGTGGTCGTACCCATCGAAGCCGACGCCCACCAGGCGATCCAGGCGCTGCTGCCCTGGCATGAGCGCGGCCAGCTCACCCACGACGAGGCCGCGCTCGTGCTGGCCCACCTGCAGCAATGCGCGGCCTGCCGCGCCGCCCAGCAGGCCGAGCGCTCGCTGGGCGCGCTGCTGACCGACAGCGCCGAGGAACCCGGCCCCGACACGGAGGCCGCACTGGTCCGCATGCGGGCCCGGCTCAAGGCCGAGGCGCCCCTGCGGCCACAGCGCCGCTGGATGCCCTGGGCCCTCGGCCTGCAGACCGGCGCCATCGCCTTGCTGCTGGCGTTGCTGGTGCGCCCGGGGGCCGAGGCGCCGGCGGCCTACAAGGGCCTGGCCGCCTCGGCCGGCGCCCCGCGCGCCGAGGCGCTGGTGATGTTCCGGCCCGAGGCCACCGAGCGGCGCGCGCGCCAGGCCTTGCTCGACCACGGCGCCGTGATCGTGGCGGGCCCCACCGAGGCCGGCGCCTACCGCATCACCCTGCCCGCGCACCGGCAGGCCCTGGCCGCGTTGCGCGGCGAACCGGTGGTGCTGATGGCCGAGGCACTGAACCCGGCCGCGCAGCCATGACGCTGTGGGCCCGTTGCTGCATCGCGCTGGCGCTGCTGGTCGCCGCCGCGTGCGCGCAGGCAGGCGCGCAGCCGTCGCCGTCGGCCTCGCCCGCCGCCGCGGTGCCACGCCAGGTGCTGGTGATGCTGCGCCTGCCCAAGGCTCACTACCGCCCGGACAGCGGCTATGCCGGCGCCTATGGCGACGGCGTGGGACTGCAGGCCCGTCAGCGCGTGGCCGCTGCGCTGGCGCGCGAGCAGCGGCTCCAGCTGCGCGACGAATGGCCCATGCCGCTGGCCGGTGTGGACTGCTTTGTGATGCGCCTGCGGGCGAGCGATCCCCGCTCGCCCGAGGACGTGGCGCGCGGCATCGCCCGCGACGCGCGCGTGGCCTGGGCGCAGGCCGACCGCCTGTACCGCGGGCAGGCGGACCAGGACAAGGCGCTCTATCCGGCGCAGCCCGCGGCGCTGCAATGGCACCTGGCCGACCTGCACGCCCTGGCCACCGGCCGCGGCATACGCGTGGCGGTCATCGACAGCGGAGTGGACGACGCCCACCCCGACCTGCTCGGGCAGGTGGCGCTGAACCAGAACTTCGTGGCAGGACAACCCTTGCGCGGCGAGTCGCACGGCACCGCGGTGGCCAGCATCATCGCCGCGCGCACCGACACGCACCCCGGCATCGCGGGCGTGGCGCCGCAGGCCCGCCTGCTCGCGCTGCGCGCCTGCTGGCAGGAGGCCCTGCAGACGCTGTGCACCAGCCTGAGCCTGGCCCGCGCCCTGCAAGAAGCCGTGCAGCAACGGGTGGACGTGATCAACATGAGCCTGGGCGGGCCGGACGACCGGCTGCTGGGCCGGCTGATCGACGAGGCGCTGGCGCGCGGCATCACGGTGGTCGCGGCCCTGGGGGACGAGGGCGCGCGCTTCCCGGCCGACCATGCCGGCGTGCTGGCGGTGGCCAGTGCCCCGCCGCTGCCCGGCGGCGCAGTGCTGGCACCGGGCCGCGACGTACCCAGCGCCGCGCCCGACGGCCGCTGGACGCTGGTGAGCGGCGCGTCGTTTGCGTCTGCCCACGTGGCCGGCCTCGTGGCCCTGTTGCGCGAGCTCGGCGCCGGCCAGCCGCGCAGCGTGCGTGCCGACCTGGTGGTGCAGGCATCGGGGCAGATCGACAGCTGCGCCACTCTGCTGCGGCGCACCCGCGCCACAGCCCCCACTTGCGGAGCCCAGCTCACCAGCCACACTGGGCAGTGATGCCGACCGCCGCGCTGTACCGCAGCACCCTCGCCAGCCTGGCCGCGCTGCTCGTGGGCAGCGCGCTGCCGGCGCATGGCCAATGGGGCGGCACGCTGGCCGTGCAGTCCGACGCCCGCGAACGCGGCATCTCGTACAGCCCCCACCAGCCGCGGGCGCAGCTCACGCTCGCCTATGACGGCAGCGCGGGCTGGTACGGCGGCGGCCTGCTCACGCACATGCGGTTCGACGCCCGGCGCGGCAGCAACCTGGTGCGCCTCTACCTCGGGCGCGTGACAGCCCTGACCGCGGGGCTCGACCTCGAAGCCGGCCTGCAGTACAGCCACTATCCGTCAGTGCCGGGCTACGACTTCGGCGAGCCCTACATCGGACTGCTGGGCGACCGCTGGAACGCGCGGCTGCACTACGCGCGCAGCTACTACGGCAGCGGCCAGCGCGCGTTCTACGACGAGATCAACCTGCACTGGCCGCTGCGGCCCGCGCTGCTGGCGGTGGTGCACGGCGGCGTGCTCGCGGGCGAGCATGCGGGCTGCGAATACGCGCGCAGCCGCACTCGCGCCGACGCGCGCGTGGGACTGGTGTGGCAGGCGCAGCCCTTGGAGCTGCAGCTGTCGTGGAGCGGCGTGAGCACGGGCGGCCCCGGCCCCTGCCTGAACCCCGGCCACCGCCAGGCCGCCGTGCTCGGCGTGTCCGCCAGCTTCTGAGCTTCTCTTCTCCCCGGGCCACATCGAACCGAAGGCCGCGCTGCCGGTACTCACCGGCGGTTCAAACGGTTCACGCGAACTGGAGATGACGATGAGGCTTTGTCTGCGGATGCTCTGTGCCTGTGTGGTGGCCGCGAGTGCCGCCGCCTGTGGCGGCGGCAGCGGTGAAGGGCTGGACGCCAACGGGCGGCCCGTCGGTGAGGGCGGCAGCCCCGACGCCCCGCTGCAGGCCACGTACAGCTCGATCCAGGCGCATGTGTTCACGCCGATCTGCACCGCCTGCCACGCCGGCGGTTCGGCTCCGCAAGGCCTGCGGCTGGACGCGGCCAATGCCTATGCGATGACCGTGGGCGTGGCCAGCGCCGAGGTGCCTTCGCTACAGCGCGTCGCGCCGGGCAACCCGGACAACAGCTACCTGGTCCAGAAGATCGAGGGCCATGCCGCGGTGGGTGCGCGCATGCCCTTCGGTGGCCCGTATCTCGACGACGCCACCATCGCCGTGATCCGGCAGTGGGTGGCCGAAGGAGCCGCGCCATGACGCTCCTTCGCTTCCTTCTGGCCTGTGGGCTCGGGCTGCTGCTGGCGGGCGCCGCGCACGCCGAGCCCTATCTCGCGGTTCGCATGGGCTTGAGCTGCGGGGCCTGCCACGTCAACCCGACCGGCGGCGGCCTGCGCAACGCGGTGGGCCAGGCCTTCGTGCAGAACACGGTGGCGGCGCACCCGCTGCCGCAGCCCTTGTCGTCGTGGAACGGCAGCCTCACGGACTGGCTGGCCGTGGGCGGCGACTTGCGCACCGCGACGACCGAGACGCGCGTTGCAGGCCAGGGCACCGCGCGGGCCGGCGGCAACCAGCAGACGCGCCTGTACGCGGACCTGGAGCTGCTGGAGCACCGGCTCGCGGCCTACCTGGATGAAACCGTGGCGCCCGGCACTCCCGCACGCCAGGAAGCCTATGTGCGCCTGTCCACTGCCGACAAGGGCTGGTACGCGAAGGCGGGGCAGTTCTACCTGCCCTTCGGCTGGCGCCTGCAGGACAGCACCGCCTTCGTGCGCCAGCTCAGCGGCATCAGCATGACGGTGCCCGACAAGGGCGTGGAGCTGGGCATGGACAAGCCCGACTGGTCGGCCCAGCTGGCCTACAGCGACGGCCCCGGCAACCAGGGCGCGGTGCACGGCCACCAGCTCACCGGGCAGCTGGTGTGGCTGCAGCCGTGGGGGCGGCTGGGCGTTGCCGCTGCTCAGGTCAAGTCGACCGCGGGAAACCGGCAGGCCTGGGGCCTGTTCGCCGGCACCACCACCGGCCCGCTGGCCTGGCTGGGTGAAGTGGACTGGGTGTCTGACCAGGGCTATCCCGAGGGCCGGCGCCGCCAGATGGCCACTCTGCTCGAAGCCGACTGGTTGCTGCGCCAGGGCCACAACCTCAAGCTCAGCGCCGAATGGCTGGATCCCGACCGCCGCGTGCGGCACGACGACAAGGTGCGCCGCAGCCTGGTGTACGAGTACACGCCCATCGGGTTCCTGCAGCTGCGGGCCGGCTATCGCTGGTACGGCGGCATCCCGCAGAACGCGTTCGACAACCGGCGCACCGGCTTCGTCGAACTGCACGCGCTGTTCTGACCCGGCTCAGGCGTCGTCCGCGTCGGCCGCCGAGGGCTTGTGCGCGCTCGGGTGATGCGGGTCCAGCTCGGGCGGCACGTGCAGCGCCGGCAGTTCGCCCGGCGCGCGCGCATCGCCGCGCAGCGACGCGCGCAGCTGGTACACGTAGGCCAGCACCTGCGCCACCGCGCCGAACAGCGCAGCGGGGATCTCGCGATCCAGCTCGGCGTGGGCATACAACGCGCGCGCCAGTGGCGGGGCCTGCAGCACCGGCACCTTGGCGTTGCGCGCCAGGTCGCGGATCTTCAGCGCCAGCAGGTCGGCGCCCTTGGCCACCACGCGCGGTGCGGCCATGGTCTTGTCGTCGTACTTCAGCGCCACGGCGTAGTGCGTGGGGTTCATCACCACCAGGTCGGCCTGCGGCACGGCGGCCATCATGCGGCGGCGCACCAGCTCGCGCATGCGCGCCTTCACCTTGGCCTTGACCTCCACGTTGCCCTCGGCGTCCTTGTGCTCCTGCTTCACCTCCTGGTGGCTCATCTTGAGCTGGCTGGTGTGCAGGTAGCGCTGCAGCGGCACGTCCACCAGCGCAAACAGCGCCAGCGCGATCACGATCAGCACCAGCCCGCTCTGCATGGCGCGCAGCACCTGCGCGAAGCCCTGGGGCAACGGCAGCGCCAGCGCATCGGTGAACACGGGCAGGTGGGACTTGAGGTACAGCACGCCGATGGTGCCCAGCACGGCGGCCAGCAGCATCGCCTTCATCACGGTGAGCAGGTGCGCCTTGGACACCAGGTTCTTGACGCCGCTCAGCGGATTGAGCTTGCCGAACTTCGGCGCCAGCGGCTTCATCGTCCAGTTCCAGCCGCCCGACAGCACGCTGGCCGCCACGGCCACCGCAGCCATCGTGGTGCCCAGCGGCAACACCACCAGCAGCATGCGATACACCTGCGGCACCAGGCGGGCGCCCATCGAGTCGGTGCTGGCCAGCGTTTGCACGTTGAAGCTCAGGCCGTCGGCGACCAGCTGGCGCAGCCAGCCTGCGAGCATCGGCGCAAACGACACCAGCAGTGCGCCGAACGACGCGATGGCGGCAAAGTGCGCGAGGTCTCGCGAGCGCACCACCTGGCCTTCGCTGCGCGCCTTGCGCAGCTTCTTGGCGGTCGGTGGAAGATTGCGGTCGGTGTCGGCCATCCTGGATCACGATTGTTCCGAGCTGCCGCCATCGCGAGCGTGCGAAAAGACGACGGGATCGGGCCTTGTTCTGCAGTCGCGCGGGCGCCCGCACCTACAATCCGCGTTCACCCGTCATTGGGGAGTAGCCGCCCTGCACCCGCAGGGGTGCGCGTCAACACACTTGGCCGTCACGGCCATGGCGCGCACAGCTTCCAGCCTGGCAAGACCTTTGACTGCACTGCCTCCGCATGGGCCGGGGATGGCGTGCAGTCCTGTGTCTTCGCCGGCCCTTGGAGACTCTCTTTGGAAGCGTTCCTCGTGTCTGCCGGCGTCGTGGCGCTCGGCGAGATGGGCGACAAGACCCAGCTGCTGGCGATCGTGCTGGCCGCCACCTTTCGCAAGCCGCTGCCCATTGTTGCCGGCATCCTGGTGGCCACGCTCGTCAACCATGCCGCCGCCGGCGCGCTCGGCGGGTGGATCGCGTCGGCGCTCGGCCCGCAGATCCTGCGCTGGGTCGTCGGCCTGTCGTTCCTGGCCATGGCCGGCTGGTTGCTGGTGCCCGACAAGATCGACGACGACACGGCCGGCGGCCGGCAGCGCTTCGGCGTGTTCGGCACGACCGTGGTCGCGTTCTTCCTGGCCGAGATGGGCGACAAGACGCAGATCGCCACGGTGGCGCTGGCCGCCCGCTACCCTGACGTGGTGCAAGTCGTTCTGGGCACCACCTTCGGCATGATGCTGGCCAACGTGCCCGCGGTGTTCCTGGCCGGCAAGATCTCGCAGAAGGTGCCGATGGCGCTGGTGCACGGCATCGCTGCGATCATCTTCGCCGTGCTGGGCACGCTGACGCTATTCAATGTCGGCAAGTTGTTTTGAGGACCCGCAGCATGCACACGCACGATCTTTCCGAATGGCGCCATGAGCACGTGTTCGACAGCGGCAACGTCGCCGGCGAGCGCAGCACGAAGCTCGTGATGTGGATCACCGCCGCCATGATGGGGGTGGAGATCGCGGCCGGCTGGTTCTACAACTCGATGGCGCTGCTCGCCGATGGCTTTCACATGAGCAGCCACGCGGTGGCCATTGGGCTGAGCGCCTTTGCCTACGCGGCTGCGCGCAGGCACGCCAAGGATCCACGCTTCGCGTTCGGCACCTGGAAGATCGAGGTGCTGGGCGGCTTTGCGAGTGCCATCTTTCTGCTGGGGATCGTGGCGCTGATGGCCTACGGCTGTGTCGAACGCCTGTTCACGCCCGAGCCGATCCACTACCCGGAAGCGATGCTGATCGCGGTGCTCGGCCTGCTGGTCAACCTGGTTTCGGCCTACATCCTCGGAAGGGCGCACCATGGTCACGGACACGATCACGCCCACGCGCACCCGCACGGCCACGGTCACGGGCACGGCCACCACCACGACCTCAACCTGAAGTCCGCCTACCTCCACGTGATCGCCGATGCCGCCACGTCGGTGGCCGCCATCGCCGCACTGGCCGGCGGTTGGCTGCTCGGGTGGTCCTGGCTGGACCCGGTGATGGGCATCGTCGGCGCCGTGGTCGTGGCGCTGTGGGCCAAGAGCCTGATCGCCGACACCAGCAAGGTGCTGCTGGACCGCGAGATGGACCACCCGGTGGTCGACGAGATCCGCGAGGTGATCGCCGATCGCGGTGCTGCGGGTGAAACCGTGATCGCCGATCTGCACGTATGGCGCGTGGGCAAGGCCACCTACTCGTGCGCCCTCAGCCTGGTCACGCACGACGACCAGCTGACACCGGCGCAGGTGCGCGAGTGGTTGTCGGTGCACGAGGAGATCGTGCACACGACGATCGAGATCCAGCATTGCGGCGCCTGATCCCCGGCATGCTCACGCCCTGCCGCGCACCATGTCGAGCAGGCGGCCCACGATGCGCTCGCCGTCGGCGCGCAGACCGTTGTGCGCGTATTCGTTGGTGATCCAGGCACGCAGCCCGCGCACGCGCTGCGCGGTGTCCTTGGCAAACGACCGCTCAACGTAGACGTCGTCGACGTACACGGTCGCGGCCACCGGCACCTCGTTGCGCGCCAGCCGGTCGGCGTCGTAGAGGCGCGGCCACGGGTGCTGGGCCAGCAGTTGCGCCGCCTCCCGCTGCCCCCGCAACCCGGCGTAGTCGTCCCACATCCAGGGAAAGACGTGCTCCGCGCCGAGCAGCTCGCCGGTCACCGCCTCTTCGGGCGCGTGGCGGTGAGCCGACCAGCGCGTGGCGCCGCCGTCGGCATACGACGACTCGTGCAGCGTCGCGTAGATCGGGTTGCGCTCCCAGGCCGACGCTTGCTGCGCGTCCGAGAGGAACGCGGCCGAACCGAAGGGCAACTCGATCAGGTGATGCAGGCGTTCGAACCCGGCGCTGTCGCCCAGCCACATGCCGATCTGGCGCAAGCGGCGCGCAGTGAGGCGGTCGCCGTTGGGCAAGCGAACGTCCTCATCGTCGAGCCAGCGCAGGAGGGTGCGCAAACGATCGAGGTCGCCTGGATACCGGGCGTGGTAGCGCTGGTTGGCTTCACGCACGCGCACCCAGGTGGCCGCATAGACCTCGTCGACCGGCCGCTGCGTCACCGGCGCCAGTCCGCCGGTGATCAGCACCTCCCGCAGGCCCTCGGGTGCCAGCGACAGGTAGGTGAGCGAGGTGAAGCCGCCGAAGCTCTGGCCAAGCAGGCTCCAGCGCGCGACACCGAGTTCGGCGCGGATGAGCTCCAGGTCCCGCACGATCGAGTCCGCGCGAAAGTGAGTGAGGTACTCGGCCTGCTCTGCCGGCGTTGCGCCGGGAAGCACGGGCCCGACCGGCGTGGAACGCCCGGTGCCTCTCTGGTCCAGCAGCAACACGCGAAAGTCGGCCAGCGCCCGCGCCATCCAGCCCGAGGGCGGGCTCGTGGGGCGGGTGGCCTCGAAGCCGGGGCCACCCTGCAGGAAGACCAGGTACGGGCGGTCCAGGCCGTCGGGGGCGGCCACCTCGCGCGTGAACACGCTGATCGTGCCGCGCCGTGGGTCGCCGTGAACCAGGGGAACGCTGTGCTCGCGCTCGGTCAGCACCGCGCCGGGGATGAAGTAGGTCGTGCTCATGGCGTGACGATACCCGGGCGGCGCTGGTTTCCGGCAACCGGGGCTGCAGTGCGCGCTATGGCGCGAGGTACTGCTCGCGCAGTTCGCGCTTGAGCACCTTGCCGATCGCGCTGCGGGGCAGTTCGTCCACCCATTGCAATGCCACCACGCGCTGCGTCTTGCCGACGCGCTCGTTCACCCACTGCAGCAGCTCCTCGGCGGTGGCGCGGGCGCCGGCCGCTCGCACGACGCAGGCCAGCGGCGACTCGCCCCATTCGGCCGACGGGATACCCACCACCGCAACGTCGGCCACCGCAGGATGCGTGCGCAGCACGGCCTCGAGGTCGCTCGGGTAGATGTTGAAGCCGCCGCTGATGATCATGTCCTTGCGGCGGTCCATCAGCACGAGAAAGCCATGCTCGTCGAAGCGGCCCACGTCGCCGGTGCGGATGAAGCGCTCGCCGCGGGCGTCGAACCACTCGGCTTCACGCGTCTTCGCGGGCTGGCCGTGGTAGCCGGTCATCATCGCCGGCGAGCGGCCGACCACCTCACCCACCTCGGACCTCGGAAGCTCGCGGCCGTGTTCGTCGATGACGCGCATGTCGTGCCCCTCGGCCGGCTGCCCCACGGTGTGCAGCTTGCCGGGGTGCTCGTGCGCACGCAGGATGCAGGTGCCTCCGCCCTCGGTCATGCCGTAGAACTCCACCAGCCCGCCGGGCCAGCGCGCCAGCACATCGGCCTTGAGCGCGGCTGCAAACGGCGCGCTGGTGCAGAACTTGAAGCGAAACGACGAGAGGTCGAACCGGTCGAACTCGGGCCGGGCCATCAGGCGCTGGTACTGCACCGGCACCAGCATCGTGTGCGTGGCGCGATGCTGCTCGGCGAGCGCGAGATAGGCCGCCGCGTCGAACTTGCGCATCAGCACCACGGTGCCACCGAAGGCAATGGTGGGAAAGAACACCACCAGCGTGGTGTTGGAGTACAGCGGCGTGGCCAACAGCGTGACACCGTGCGGTCCGTAGGCATAGTCGCCCCCGCGCCGCACGTGTGCCCAGCGCATGCCGTGCGACTGCACGATGCCTTTCGGCGTACCGGTGGTGCCCGAGGAGTAGATGATGTTGAACGGCCAGTCGGGCTGCACGGCCACCGGCTGCGGGCGCGCGCCGGGCGGCAGCAGCCAGTCATCGAACGCACGGCCGCCAGCGCGCTCGTCGAGTGCGATGCGCGGCAACGCCGCGTCGGCTGCATCGGCGAGCGCGCTCGTCTCGCTGTCAACGAACAGCCAGCGCGGTTCGGCATCGCGGACCATCGACGCAAACGCCTCGCCGGTCACCGACGGTGCCAGCGGTGCCACCGCCACGCCGGCGCGCAGCGCGCCGAGGAACACCACCGCGCTGCGCGGCGTGGGCGCGCTGCAAATGGCCAGCACATCGCCGGGCTGCGCACCGTCGCGCTGCAAGGAGGCAGCAACGCGGTCCATCAGCGCGTCGAGCTCGCCCCAGGAGACGGCGTCCCCGCCCTGCACCAGCGCCGGTTGTGCGGGCCGGGCAGCCGCGTGCTCACGCACGAGATCGGCGATGGCGCGAAAGGCCGGCTCGGCCGGCGGGTGATCGGATGCGGGCATCGGCGCTGCGAAATGAACACGGGCGCTACCGCACGATGACGGCAGCGCCCGTGGGTCTGGTGAAAGACCTAGTGCGAAGCGGAAGGATCCTCACCGGACCTGAAGAGAGTAGACATATCACCTCCTTTCGCAGTGGGACAAGGCGCCCAGCGTACTCGATTTCTCGAGGCGACTCGAACGGCGGTCCCTTTGGGGTGCTTCCGGCAAAGAAAAACGGGCTAGATACCGAAGCATCTAACCCGTTTTCTAGAATCGAAATTCTGGTGCGGCTGGCAGGATTCGAACCCACGACCCCTTGGTTCGTAGCCAAGTACTCTATCCAACTGAGCTACAGCCGCGAAGCCCCGCAGTATAGCAGCAAATTCTGGCGGATCTACCAGCCCGCGGGCGACTTCAGTCGATACGCGCAGCGGCTTCGTCGCAGACCGCCGCACGCTCGGAATCGCCCTGCTGTTGCGCAAGGCGGGCCAGCGTGCGCCATGCCTGGCGACGCGCGCGCGGTGCCAACGCCTCGGAGCCAGCAGCGTCTTCCAGCAGCCGGCGCGCCTTGCCCCATAGCTGGCGTTCGGCGAAGGCCAGGCCCACGGCCAGCAGCACGGCGGGCTCGCCGGGAAAGGCCTGGAGCGCAGCTTCGAGGCGCGGCAGCCAATCGGGGCCCAGGCCCGGCAGCACGTCGATCAAGGCGAGCGCCGCCTGCTCCCGCTCTTCGGCGGACAGTTCCCCAAGACGATCCCAGAAGGGGCGCAGCCAGCCGCGCGCTTCGTCTTCCACTGCAAAGGCATCGGCGCGACGGGCCGCGCGCGCGGCCACCCACGCGTCACGCCGGTCCGCGGGGTCGAACTGCTGCCACACGGCGCGCAGTTGGTCGGCGTCGTGCACGGCGTCCAACGCCTCGCACGCCAGCGAGCGCAGCAGGCCTTGCGCGGCCACCGGCGAGAAGCCTTGGTGCTTGGCTAGCAGGCGCGCGGTGCGCAGCGCCTCCAGTGGCTGCAGGCCCATGCGGCTGGCCTGCAGCTTCAGCCGCAGGGCCTGGGTGCGGCGTGCGGCCCCTGCAGGCAGTTCGGCCAGCATTTCGAGCGCACGCGCGGCGTTGCGGTCTTCGAGCGCCCATTCCGCGGCCAGCAGCCGCGCGCCGTCGTCAGCCGCGCGCTGCATCACGCCGCGGCGTGACAAGTGGAACACCTGCCGCATCTGCTCGTCGCGGCGCGGTCGGTCCTGCATGCGATGCAGGCTGGCCGCCGCCAGCAGGTGCGCGAGCACACCCAGGTCGTGGTCGCCATGCAGTTCCGGCGTGCTCTCCTGGATGCTCAACGCGCGCTGCGCCGCCTTCTGCGCACGGCTGTAGCGCGCAGCGAAGAGTTCGGCCAGCGCCTCGCGCAACGCAGCCTGCGCCGCGCGCTCGCGTTTGAGCACGCGCCATTCACGCGCGCGCACCGGCAAGGTGACCAGCGCATTCACCGCGCGAATCACCGACACCAGCACGAAGCAGGTGAGAAGCAGCCCGAGCACGAAGAGGTTGAGGCTGACGTCGAGCCGCCAGTCGCCCCAGTAGAAGCTGACCAGGCCGTCGTTGCGGCCGAAGGTGGACGCGGCCACCACCGCGCCGGCGAACAGCAGGATGATCCAGATGATGCCGCGCATCGGGCTGCGTCAGTGGCCCGCGCCGGCGGCTGCCAGCGCGGCAAGGGTGTCGTCGGGGCGCGGCACGCTGACCAGGCGGGCCTGGCTGCTCACCTGGCGCATCAGCTCGGACACGCTCTGCACGCGGCGCGCGCTGCGGTCGAAGTAGCGATCCACCGCATGCTGCGCATCGCGCAGGTCGGACTGCACGATGTCGAACTGCCGGCTCAGCAGCGCGAGGCGCGCGTTGAGCAGCCGCAGCTTCAGGTTCTCGCGCAGGAAGAACGACTGCTCCGGCGCCAGCAGTGCAGCCTCGGGCGTGTCGATGCGCGTCACGCGCACCAGCGAGCGGGTTTCGTCCCACACCCGGGTGGCGAAACGCCGCCAGGCTTCGTCCAGCCATCGGCCCCACTCGCGCGGGCCTGCGCCTTGCGTTGGCGTGGCGGGCGCTGCCGATGCCGGCGCCGACGCCGCGCGCGCACCGGCCTTGGCAGCGGACGACGACAGGCGTCGCGGCTCGGCCGATGCCAGCAGCGGCAATTCGTCCACGAGGCGCACGGCCTCGTCCAGGCGCAGCGTGAGCGACGGAATGTCCACCGCGCCGAGAGCCTTCACGCGGTCGAGGTCGCGCGCGATGGCGCGGCGCACTCGCTCCAGGCGCGGCTGGTTGTAGCGTGCCAGGCGCTCGTCGGCCTGCCGCAACGTGGTGGCCAGCGGTTCGGCGCTGCCGGTGATCGCCACCTGCTGCATCGCGACGCGGATCGATTGCTCCACGTCGGCCACCATGTTCTCGTCGCGCGAGCGCGACAACGACTGGATCAGATCCTCCAGCTGCGTGCGCTGCAGCGCCGCCTCGCTGACGCGCGCATCGAGCAGCGCCACCTTGGCGGCCGCGTCGCGCGCCACGTCCTGTGCCTGCTTGGACAACATGCGCGCCTCGGCCGCCTCACCTTGCGATTCCTGCTGGCGCCTCACCAGCTCGCGCTCCAGCGCATGCAGGCGCTGCTGCGTACTCAGCGCGATGGCCAGCGCCGCGAAGGCCAGCACGAGCAGGACCACGGCCAACAGCACCGGCCAGCGGCGGCGGGTAGCGTCGGCCGCAGCAGGCGCCAGCGGCATGGCGGCGGCGGGCGCCGGAGCAGAAGAAGGCTGGGGGTCGTTCACGGTGCGGGCGATTGTATTGACGCCAGCGCGCGCAGCAGCGCGGCGGGTGCGGCGGGCACGTCATGCACCGAGCCGAAGCCGGCGCTGCGCGCGCGAGCAGCGATGCGGGGGTGCGTGGCGGCGGCGCGTGCGTGTTGCCACGAGGCGCCCGGCGCCAGCGCCTCGAGGTGGCCGATGGCCTCCGAGCTGCTGAACAGCCACAGGTGCGCCGCCGGCTCGGCCAGCGCCTGCTGCAGCAACGCCTGCTGCGCGGCGTCCAGCTGCGGCGGGCTGCGTCGGTAGGCGGCCACGAAGCTCACGCGTGCGCCCTGGCGCTGCAGGGTATCGGCCAGCCAGTCGCGGCCCTCCTCGCCGCGCACGACCAGCACCTCGGCACCACGCCAGTCGCGACGCGGTGCCAGCCGTGACCACAAGGCCTCCGAGTCGAAGCGACCTGCCTGCGCGGGTGGCTCCACCAGCATGGCCTCGGGTACGCCACCGGCGCGCAACGCGGCAGAGGTGCCCGGGCCGGTCGCGCCGGCCAGCGTGGCGGGCGGCCAGGCTTGCGTACCAGGCCGCAATGCGAAGAAGCGCGTCACCGCGTTCGGACTCACGAAGACCACAAGGGCCAGCGAGGCGAGGCGCTGCCAGGCCTGCAGCACGGGCGCAGTGTCGTCCGGCGGGCCGATATCGATCAGCGGCAGCGCCCATGCCTGCGCTCCGGCATCGCGCAGCCGCGCCACCCATTCGTCAGCCTGCGGTTGGGGGCGGGTCACCAGCACGCGCAGCGCGGCCGGCATCGTGTTCACGTTGCGGCGGGCAAGTAGCCCTGTGCACCCAGCTGCCGCAGCTCGGCGGCCGCGCGCTCGCCCAGCGCGCGCGCGCCGGCGTCATCGGCCACGTCGGCCTGCAGGCGCACGCGCAGCAAGGGCCGCTCGGGCCGCTCGCCGTCGCCCAGCGCGGCCTCCAGCGTCATCGACGAGCCGGACAGCCGGGCATGCGCCGCCAACGGCATGCTGCAGCTACCGCCGAGCGCCCGCGACACGGCGCGCTCGGCCTGCGCTGCCAGCCAGGTGGGCATGTCGATCAACATCGCCAGCTGCTCGCGCAGCGCGGCGGCGTCGGCACGCACCTCGATGCCCAACGCACCCTGCCCTGCCGCCGGGATCATCTGCGTTTCGTCGAACAACGCACGGATACGCTCGGCCAGTCCCAGGCGCTTCAGGCCGGCAGCGGCCAGTACGATCGCGTCGTAGTGGCCTTCGTCGAGTTTGCGCAGGCGCGTGTCCAGGTTGCCGCGCAGCGGCTCCACCCGCAAGTCGGGGCGCAGCGCCTTCAGCTGCACCACACGGCGCAGGCTGGACGTGCCGACGCAGGCGCCTTCGGGCAGCGCCTGCAGGCTGTCGTGGCGGTTGGCCACCAGTGCGTCGCGCGGATCCTCGCGCTGCAGGATGGCCGCCAGCGCAAAGCCCTGGGGCAGATCCATCGGCACGTCCTTCAGCGAGTGCACCGCCAGGTGCGCCCGGCCGTCTTCCAACGCAGCCTCCAGCTCCTTCACGAACAGGCCCTTGCCGCCCACCTTGGACAAGCTGCGGTCGAGGATCTGGTCGCCGCGGGTGGTCATGCCCAGCAGCTGCACGTCGGCGCCGAAGCGGCGGTGCAGCAGGTCGCGCACATGCTCGGCCTGCCAGAGGGCCAGCCGGCTTTCGCGGGTGGCGATGATGAGGGGCGGAAGGGACATGCGAGGGATGCTAGCAGGGGGCCGAGGCGGAACAGCGAATGCGCCTGCGGCGGCGCGTTTTCCGGCACTCCCGCACCTGCCTTTGGTAGCATCGCGCACCGGTAACCGAGTTACACATCGCCGAGGAACATTGATGCCCCGCCGTCTTGCTGCCCTGCCCGCCTCACGCCCACTCGAAGACGATGCCGCGGCGAAGAACCGGCCGCTGATGGAAGACATCCGCCGGCTCGGCCGCATCCTCGGCGACGTGATCCGGGAGCAGGAAGGCAAGGAGGCCTACGAGCTGATCGAGCGCGTGCGCCAGCTGTCGGTGGCCTACCGGCTCAAGCGGGACGCCAGCGCCGGCCGTGTGCTGGACCGCATGCTGAAGAACCTGTCGGCCGACCAGATGGTGAGCGTGATCCGCGCGTTCAGCTATTTCTCGCACCTGGCCAACATTGCCGAGGACCGGCATTACGTGCGCCGGCGCGAGCATCACAGCGCGCAAGGGCACATACAGGAGGGCTCGCTCGCGCTCACGTTCGAGCGCCTGGCCAAGGCCGACGTGCGGGCCTCGGATGTGGCTCAAATCCTGGAACGCGCTTACATCTCGCCGGTTCTCACGGCGCACCCGACAGAGGTGCAGCGCAAGAGCATCCTCGATGCGGAGCGGGCCATCGCCGAGCTGGTGGAACAGCGCGACGAGTTGCACACCGAAGGCCAGCTGAAGGACAACGAAGAGCTCATCCGCGCCCGCGTCACGCAGATCTGGCAGACGCGCATGCTGCGCTACACCAAGCTCACTGTGGCCGACGAGATCGAGAACGCGCTCAGCTACTACCACAGCACCTTCCTGCGCCAGATCCCGCGGCTGTACCGCGAACTGGAGCGCGCACTGCCCGGGCACCCGGTGGCCACCTTCTTCCGCATGGGCAACTGGATCGGCGGCGACCGCGACGGCAACCCCAACGTGAGCGCCGAGACGCTCCGGCGCGCGCTGTCGCGCCAGTGCGAGACGGCGCTGCGCTTCTACCTCACCGAGATCCACGAACTCGGCGCGGAGCTGTCGATCTCCGCGTTGCTGGCACCGGTGACGCCGGAGCTGCGCGCGCTGGCCGAGCGCTCGCCCGATCGCAGCGCGCACCGCGAAGACGAGCCGTACCGGCGGGCGCTGATCGGCATGTATGCGCGCCTGGCGGCCACCTTGCACGAGCTCACCGGCACCGAGGCATTGCGCCACGCGGTCGCACCGCAGGACCCGTACACGAGTGCCGACGAGCTGCTGGCGGACCTGCGCGTGATCAAGGCGTCGCTCGAGTCGCATCACGCGCAGGCGCTGGTCGCGCCGCGGCTGGCGCCGCTGATGCGCGCGGTGCAGGTGTTCGGCTTCCACCTCGCCACGGTGGACCTGCGCCAGAGCTCCGACAAGCATGAGGCGGTGATCGCGGAGCTGCTGAAGGTGGCGCGCGTGCACGCCGACTACGCCGCTCTGGCCGAAGAGGACCGCCGCGCACTGCTGCTGGCGCTGCTGGACGACGCGCGTCCGCTGCGCGTGCGCGCCCACCGCTATTCCGAGCTGGCCGACAGCGAGCTGGCGATCTTCGAGACCGCGTTGTCGATGCGCTCGCGTTACGGCGCAGGCGCGCTGCGCCACTACATCATCTCCCACACCGAGGAGGTGAGCGACCTGCTCGAGGTGCTGCTGCTGCAGAAGGAATGCGGGCTGCTGCGCGGCACGCTGGCCCAAGACGCGGTGAACGACCTGATCGTGGTGCCGCTGTTCGAGACCATCGGCGACCTGCGCAATGCCGCGGCCATCATGCAGGCCTTCTACGCGCTGCCCGGCGTGGCGGCCATGGTGCAGCGCTCCGGCGGCGAGCAGGACATCATGCTGGGCTACAGCGACAGCAACAAGGACGGCGGCATCTTCACCAGCAACTGGGAGCTGTACCGCGCCGAGATCGCGCTGGTGGCGCTGTTCGAGCCGCTGCGCGAGCAGCACGGCATCACCTTGCGCCTGTTCCATGGTCGCGGCGGCACGGTGGGGCGCGGCGGCGGGCCGAGCTACCAGGCCATCCTGGCGCAGCCGCCCGGCACGGTGAACGGGCAGATCCGCCTCACCGAGCAAGGCGAGGTGATCGCCTCCAAGTACGCCAACCCCGAGATCGGCCTGCGCAACCTCGAGACGCTGGTGGCCGCGACGCTGGAAGCCACGCTGCTGCACCCCACGAAGAGCGCGCCGAAGGCGTTTCTGGAGGCCGCCGACGAGCTGTCGCGCGCCGGCATGGCGGCCTATCGCGCGCTGGTGTACGAGACGCCGGGCTTCACCGACTACTTCTTCTCCGCCACGCCGATACGCGAGATCGCCGAGCTCAACATCGGCTCGCGCCCGGCCTCGCGCAAGGCCAGCCGCGCCATCGAGGACCTGCGTGCGATTCCCTGGGGTTTCAGCTGGGGCCAGTGCCGCGTTGCGCTGCCCGGCTGGTTCGGCTTCGGCTCCGCGGTGCACACCTACCTGAACGCGCAGCCGAAAGCGCGTGCCGAGCGTCTGGCGCTGCTGCAACGCATGCACAAGCAGTGGCCGTTCTTCCGCACGCTGCTGTCCAACCTGGACATGGTGCTCGCCAAGAGCGATCTGCGCCTGGCAGCGCGCTATGTGGAGCTGGTGCCCGATCGCAAGCTGGGCAAGAAGATCTTCGCAGCGCTGCAGGCCGAGTGCGACGCCACCGGCGAAGCGCTGCGCCTGATCACCGGCGAGCAGCAGCGGCTGGCCGCCAACCCGTCGCTGGCGCGCTCGATCGAGCATCGCTTTCCGTACCTCGATCCGCTGAACCATCTGCAGGTGGAGCTGATCCGGCGCTACCGCGGGCGCAAGGAGGGTGACGCGTCGATGGCGCGCGTGCAGCGCGGCATCCACATCTCGATCAACGGCCTCGCAGCAGGGCTGCGCAACACCGGCTGAGCGTCAGCGCGACAGGGAGCGCGGTTCCACCGACGATCCGGCGGTGGCCGCGTGCCGGGCGGCCGCCCGCTGCGCCCACTGCGCGGTCGTGAGGCCGCTGCGCTGCACGCGCAAGCGCATCGCTCCCAGCTCGCCCAGCCGCGCCGAGTCGGACAGCCACGCGCGCATGGCGCCCACGGTGCCGCAGTCGAGTGCGTCGAAGTCCATGCTGTCCGCGGCGGCGGCACTCAGGCCGGCCACCTCGGTGCGCAATGCGGCCAGGCGCTCGGGCGGCCAGCCGGCGCGCTTGCCGAGCATTCCGCCAATCGTGAGGTCCATCAGCGTGCGCCCGTGGTCGACCAGCTGGTGCGCCAGGCGGTCGCACACCTGGCGGCGATTCGCGTCGGCCAGCGGCGGCCGGCAGTATTCGGCCAGCACGAGGTAGCCGGGCATGGCGGCGGTCTGCACGCCGATCGCCCGCACCAGCAGTTCGATGCGCTGCCACGCCGGGATGGAGGGCGGCAGCGCCTCCTCCACGAGCTGCGTGACGAGGCCGTAGCGCGTGTCGAAGCGGGCTGCGATCGACGCACGGTACAGCGCCTCCGACACGCCGGCGCGGTCACCGTCGCGTCGCGCGGCTTCCGCCAACGCCAGCCAGACCGCGCCGTCGTCGGGCGCCAGCGCAGCCCAGCGCCGCTCGTTCAACAGCTGGCATGCGGGCGCGGGGCCGAGATGGCAGGCCTGCAGCGCCAGGCCATACAGCTGCGCGTCGTTGCTGGCGGCGGCGCTGCGGGCCAGCGCGTCACGGCGGCGTTGCACCTCTTCAGCGTCGGCGCCGGGCAGCATCAACTCGAAGGCACCGAGCGCGGACATGCGCGTGCCGGGGTGTGCGTCCAGCACCTTGCGCAGCGTGCGCGCGGCCTGCGCCTGCTGCTCCGGCGTGAACGGCCCGGAGGCCGGCTCGGCAGCGCGCGGCACGCGGCCCAGTCCGCAGACCTCCACGCCGTCCGCCGGTCCGGCGGAGGCGGCAACGGCCACCGGCCGGGGCGCCGCGGTCGCGCTCGCCGACGCTGCCGGCGCAGCCGGCGGTGCCGGGCGCGAAGCTGCCGCGACGGCAACCTGCGGCTGCGTGGCGGGTGGTGCCGACGCGGACCAGAACCACACCAGCACGCACACGGCCGCGATGGCCGCGGCCGCACCGGTCACTTCCGAACGCCGCGACATGCCGCCGTCAACGCCCGCCGGACGCGAGCGCGTCCTTGACCGCACTCACCTGCCGGCGCGACACGGCCAGCCATTCGCCGAGCGGCGCCACCTGCACGGCCCAGCCGGGCTCGGCGCCGTCGTCCTCCTCGCCGGCCACCGCACGGCGCTCGAGCGCGCGCACCGCACCCTTGGCGACGAGGGCATTGCGATGCACGCGGATGAAGCGCTCGCCCAGGCGCTGCTCGAGCTCGGACAGCGCCTCGTCGAGCACATAGGCCCGGTTGGCGGTGCGCAGCGTCACGTACTTGAGCTCGGCCTTCAAATACAGCACTTCGTCGAGCGGCAGGCGCAGCACGCGGCCACGCTCGCTGATCACCAACACCTGGCTGTCGTCCAGCGGCACCGCCGGGCGTGCCTGCAGGCGCTGGGCCGCGCGCTGCAGCGCCTGCTGCAGGCGCTCGCGCCGCACCGGCTTGGTGAGGTAGTCGGCCGCATCGAGCTCGAAGGCGGTGAGCGCGTGTTCAGCGTACGCGGTGACGAACACCACCGCGGGCGAGCGCCGGCGCTGGCGCAGCTCGGCGGCCAGCTGCGTGCCGTCCAGGCCGGGCATGTGCACATCGAGCAGCAGCAGGTCGCAGTCGTGCGTGCCCAGCCAGGCCAGCGCCTGCACCGCGTCGCCCGCCTCGCCCACCACCTCGTTGGCCGGCTCCATGCACTCGGCCAGCAAGGTGCGAAGGCGCAGGCGCGCGAGCGGTTCGTCGTCGACGATCAGAACCTTGAGCATGGCCACCTCACAGCGGTACCTCGATGCGCACGCGGTAGTGGTTGCCGTCGCGCCCGGCGTGGAACTGTGCCGCCACGTCGTGCAGCAGGCGCAGCCGCTCGCGCACGTTCTTGAGGGCCATGCCATGGCCGGGCAGCGATGGTGCCGTGCCCAGCGTGTTGCTGATGCCCACCACCACCTGGCCGCGGCGCACGCGGGTGCGCACCACGATCTCGCCGCCTTCGCGCGAGGGCTCGATGCCATGGCGCACCGCGTTCTCGACCAGCGGCTGCAGCACCAGCGGGGGCACCTGCGCGGCGCCGGCGGCGGGGTCCAGCTCCCAGCGCACGTGCAGGCGCTCGCCGAAGCGCAGCTGCTCGATCGCCAGGTAGCGCTCGGCCAGCTCGATCTCCTCGGCCAGCGTGACGGCCTGGCCATGGTCCTCCAGGGCCACGCGGAACAGCTGGGCCAGATCCTCCAGCACGCCTTCGGCGCGCGCAGGATCCACGCGCACCAGCGCCACCGCGGTGTTCAGCGCATTGAACAGGAAGTGCGGGCGGATGCGCGCCTGCAGCTCCACCAGCCGCGCCGCGGCTTCGGCCGGCAGGCGCGAGCGCACGCGTAGCACCAGCCAGGCCCACAGCGAACCGGCCAACACGGCGCCAGCCGCGGCCACCGCCAGCCAGCGCACCGGCGGCGTGTCCACCAGTTGGAACGGCAGCAGCAGGCCCCAGCCGCCGATGCCGCACCAGGCACCGAGCGCCGCCACCGCAATGGCACGGGGCACCAGGCCCACGCGGGTGAGCAGGCGGCGCGCAGCGCACACGCCGAGCAGCCAGGCCAGCGTGCCGAACAGGCCCGCGAACACCACCGGCCCGAACAGCGACAGCGCCTGCCCCAGCGTGCCCGCCGCGAACAGCGTGCCGACGGCCAGCACGCCCTGCACATACAGCACCGCGCGCAGCGCCAGCCCGGCATGGCAGACGTCGAACGCACCGCCGCTCACGGGTTCGCGCGCGCGCGCGGCCGCGGCCTGCAGCGTGTCGGCAAAGCTCGGATAGGCCGAGCCGCCAAAGCTGCTGGTGGGTGCCGATGTCGGCGCGGCGGTGGATGGGGCGGCGGGCTTCAAGGGATGCGGCCGATAGAATCGTTGCTCCTCGCGCCACGATTGTGAGGCAAGGCCCGCGCGCCTTGCGCACCCCATGTCCTCCCAACTCGACAAGAAGTCCCAGGCCTGGTCGGCCCTGTTCTCCGAACCCATGAGCGAGCTGGTGCAGCGCTACACCGCCAGCGTCGGCTTCGACCAGCGGCTGTGGCGCGCCGATATCCAGGGCTCGCTGGCGCATGCGCAGATGCTCGCCGCGCAAGCCATCATCGGTGCCGACGACCTGGCCGCCATCCAGCGCGGCATGGCGCAGATCACCGAGGAGATCGAAAGCGGCCGCTTCGAATGGAAGCTGGCGCTGGAGGACGTGCACCTGAACATCGAGGCGCGCCTGACGCAGCTGGTGGGCGACGCCGGCAAGCGCCTGCACACCGGGCGCTCGCGCAACGACCAGGTGGCCACCGACGTGCGGCTGTGGCTGCGCAGCGAGATCGACGCGCTCGCGCCGCTGCTGGCCGAGATGCAGCGCGCACTGGTCAGCGTGGCGGCCCAGCACGACGAAACCGTGATGCCCGGCTTCACGCACATGCAGGTGGCACAGCCGGTGAGCTTTGCGCACCACCTGCTGGCCTACGTGGAGATGTTCGCGCGCGACGCCGAGCGCCTGGCCGACGTGCGCAAGCGGGTCAACCGCCTGCCCCTGGGCGCGGCGGCACTGGCCGGCACCAGCTACCCGCTGGACCGCGAGCTGACGGCGCAACTGCTCGGCTTCGACGGCGTGTGCTTCAACAGCCTGGACGCGGTGAGCGATCGCGACTTCGCCCTCGAGTTCAGCAGCTTCGCGGCCATCACGATGGTGCACGTGTCGCGGCTGGCCGAGGAGATCGTGCTGTGGATGAGCCAGAACTTCGGCTTCATCGACCTCGCCGACCGCTACTGCACCGGTTCGAGCATCATGCCGCAGAAGCGCAACCCCGACGTGGCCGAGCTCGCGCGCGGCAAGAGCGGCCGCGTGGTGGGCCACCTGATGGGCCTGATCACCTTGATGAAGGGCCAGCCGCTGACCTACAACAAGGACAACCAGGAAGACAAGGAGCCCTTGTTCGACACGGTGGACACGCTGCGCGACACCTTGCGCATCATGGCCGAGATGGTGGGCGGCATCGTCGTCAAGCCGGAGGCGATGGAGCGCGCCGCGCTGAAGGGCTACGCCACCGCCACCGACCTGGCCGACTACCTGGTGAAGAAGGGCCTGCCCTTCCGTGACGCGCACGAGGTGGTGGCGCATGCGGTGAAGCTGGCAATCCGGCAGGGCGTGGACCTGGCCGAACTGCCGCTGGCCACGCTGCAAGGCTTCAGCGAGCGCATCGACAACGACGTATACGACGTGCTCACGCTGCGCGGCTCGATGAACGCGCGCCGCGTGATCGGCGGCACGGCGCCGGACCAGGTGCGTACGCAGATCGCGCGCCACCAGGCGCGGCTGGGCGCAGGCTGAGGCGGGCGCCGCGGGCTCAGCCCGCAGCCTCCACCACCATCTGCACGCGCAGCTGGCCCTGGTATTCGTCGGCGCTCAAGCGATAGGCCAGGCGCACGCGTTCGGCCACGGGCTCGGTGCGGCCGAACCAGATCGCCTCGCGCAGCGCGCCCTGGTGGCGCACGCGCAGCTTCAGGTGCTTCTCGCCGACCAGGCGCTGCGCGACGACCTCCACCTCGTCGCAGAACAACGGCGGCTCGAAGGCCTGGCCCCACACCTGCGACTCGAGCTGCTGCACCGTCTGCGCGTCGAAGTACTGCAGCGGCAGCGGTCCGTCGGTGCGCAGGCGGCGTTGCAGGGTGGCCGCGTCCAGCCATTCGGCGGCCACCTGCTGCAGCGCTTCATCGAAGGTGTCGAAGTGCTCCTCGTCGATCGTGCAGCCTGCCGCCATCGCATGGCCGCCGAACTTCTTCAGCACGCCGGGGTGGCGCTTGCTCACCAGGTCCAGCGCGTCGCGCAGATGGAAGCCCGCGATGGAGCGGCCCGAGCCTTTGAGCAGCCCGTCCTGCCCGATCGCGAACACGAAGGTGGGGCGGTGCAGCCGGTCCTTCAGGCGGCCGGCCACGATGCCGACCACGCCCTCATGGAAGTCCGGGTCGAACAGCACCAGCGCCGGCGGCGCCTCGCCCTCGGGCATCAGCGCTTCGAGCAGCGCCTCGGCCTGCTCGCGCATGCCGGCCTCCACCTCGCGCCGTTCGCGGTTGATCGCATCCAGCTGCTGCGCAAGCTCCGCGGCACGCGCCGCATCGTCGGCGAGCAGGCATTCGATGCCCAGCGTCATGTCGGCCAGGCGCCCGGCCGCATTGAGGCGCGGCGCCAGCGCGAAGCCGAAGTCGAAGCAGCCGGCGCGCCGCGGGTCGCGTGCCGCGGCCTGGAACAGCGCGACCAGGCCCGGCTGCATGCGGCCCGCGCGCACGCGCTTGAGGCCCTGCGCCACGAGGCGCCGGTTGTTGGCGTCGAGCTTCACCACGTCGGCCACGGTGCCCAGCGCCACCAGGTCGAGCAGGGCATCGAGCCGCGGCTGGGTTTGCGCGTCGAACACGCCGCGTGCGCGCAACTCGGCGCGGGTGGCCAGCAGCACGTAGAACATGACGCCCACGCCGGCCAGGTGCTTGCTCTCGAAGCCGCAGCCGGGCTGGTTCGGGTTGACGATCACCGTGGCATCGGGCAGCGGCGTGGCGCCGTCGATCAGCGCGGGCAGGTGATGGTCGGTGACCACCACATCGAGCCCCAGGGCGCGCGCATGCGCCACGCCGGCGTGGCTGGCGATGCCGTTGTCCACCGTGAGCAGCAGCTGCGGCTCCTTCTTCAGCGATAGGTCCACGATGGCCGGCGTGAGGCCGTAGCCGTGCACCGCGCGATCGGGCACCACGTAGTGCAGCGTGCCGGGCTGGGCGCCCAGCATCTTCAGCCCGCGCAGCGCCACGGCGCAGGCGGTGGCGCCGTCGCAGTCGTAGTCGGCGATCACGCAGATACGCTTGGCCTGCTGGATCGCGTCGGCCAGCACGCCTGCGGCCTGCGCGGCGCCCTGCAAGGTGGCCGGCTGCAGAAGCTGCGCGACGCTGTCGTCCAGCTCTTGCGGCGTGCGCACGCCACGCGCCGCATACAGCCGCGCCAGCAGCGGATGCAGGCCGGCCTGCTCCAGCGCAAAGGCGACGCGCGGCGGGCAGTCGCGGGTTTCGATCAGCAGGGTGGACATCTACAGACTTTCGAGGAGCGCGACGGTGGAGGCGCCACGCAGTGTGCCTTGCAGGCGCTGCCAGAACGGGCGCGGCTGCGTGTGGTACTGCACTGCGCTGCGTTCGCCGCACAGCACCAGGGTGTGCACGCCGGCCAGCAGGCCCGGCAGCTCGGCGTCGAGCGCGCGCCAGGCCTGCATCCACGCGCCCCAGTCCTCTGCCAGTGCCGGTCCGCGCAGGCGCTGATCGATGCGGGGCGGCGGCAAGGGCTGCACGCGCTGGCGCAAGCCGCAGCCGCTGAGCCAGAAGGAGTTGACGGGCAGCAGATCGCCGGCCTCGCGCTCGGCATTCACCGGGTGGGTGAACAGCAGCATCTGCACCTCGTTTTGCAGCCGCCGCACCAGGCGCGCGGAGGCGCCACTGGGCAGCCAGGGCTCGATGCTGCGGCCGATCACGCGGTCCAGCGAGGCGGTGGCCAGGCCGTGCAGCGACTCGTGCGCCACGTACCAGCGTTCGGCGCCGCCATACACCAGCGCGGCGCCCTCCTCCTCGAACAGTGAATGCACCGCGTCGAACAGGGTCCGCGAGCTGGCGTCGTCCAGCTGCAACGCCGCGGGATCGGTGAGGCGGATGTGGTCGCTGGCCACCTCCCAGTGCACGGGCGTGAGCAGGCCCCAGGCCAGGTCGCCGGTGTCCACGCCGTCGCGCGCCGCCTGCACCGCAGCCCACGGCAGCTCGCCGTCGGCACCGGCCAGACCGAGCGCACGCGCCTGCGCGCGCTCGTGCGGCGGAGAGAACGACATGGCGTCACCGTCGTCGCGCTCACCGGGCGTGAAGCGGCGCAGCAATTCGTCGAGGTGGGGTAGCTTCAGCGTCTGCAGCGCATGCCGGCCGGCGTCGGACAGCGGCGCGGCGAACGGGACGATCAGGTGCATGGCCGCGGATTATCGGCCGCGCACCGCGGCGGCCGCCCCGTGCCCTTCAGCCGTTGGCGATGCGCCGCACCAGCGCGGCCGCGAACTGCGTGGTGCTGGCGCTGCCGCCGAGGTCGCCTGTGCGCACCTGGTCGAGGTTGAGCGTGTCGCCGATCGCGCGCCGCAGGCGCTGCGCGAGCTCGTGCAGCTGCACGTGGTCGAGCATCATCGCGGCGGCCAGCATCAGCGCCACCGGGTTGGCCTTGCCCTGGCCCGCGATGTCGGGTGCCGAGCCGTGCACCGCCTCGAAGATGGCCGCGTTGGCGCCGATGTTGGCGCCCGGCGCCATGCCCAGCCCGCCCACCAGGCCGGCGGTGAGGTCGGACAGGATGTCGCCGAACAGGTTGGTGGTGACCAGCACGTCGAACTGCCACGGGTTGAGCACCAGCTTCATCGCGCAGGCGTCGATGATCACCGCGTCCATCGCGATGCGGCCCTTGTAGTGCTCCTCGTACAGCTGCTCGGCGGTCTCCAGGAAGATGCCGGTCAGCGCCTTCATGATGTTGGCCTTGTGCGCGATCGTCACCTTCTTGCGACCGGTGGCGATGGCGTGCTCGAACGCGAACTTCAGCAGGCGGCGGCTGCCCTGGCGCGTGTTCACGCCGGTGGCCATGGCCACGGCATGCGGATCGTCGTCGATCGGGATGTAGGCCTCGTGGCCGATGTACAGGCCCTCGAGGTTCTCGCGCACGATCAGCAGATCGATGTTGTCGTAGCGCCCGCCGGGAATCAGCGTGCGCGCGGGCCGCACGTTGGCATAGAGCTTGAACGCCTCGCGCAGCCGCACGTTGGACGAGCGGTAGCCGCCGCCCGACGGTGTTTCCAGCGGGCCCTTGAGCGCCAGGCGCGTGCGGCCGATGCTGTCCAGCGTGGCCTGCGGCAGCGGGTCACCCGCGGCCTTGATGCCCGCCAGCCCCGCGGCCTGCCGGTCCCACTCGAACGGGGCATTCAACGCGTCGAGCGCCGCCAGCGTGGCGTCGACGATCTCGGGGCCGATGCCGTCGCCGGCGATCAGCGTGGCGGGGATGCGCGTGCTCATGACGGGCAGCATAGCGCCGCCACCCGTCAGGAAGCTTTCAACCCCTGTAGCATCGCAACCCCATGAATCTGCCCTACGAACTCGTCGTCGGCTGGCGCTACACCCGCGCCGGGCGCGCCGGGCGGCGCAACCGCTTCATCTCGTTCATCTCCGGCGTGTCGATGCTGGGCATCGCGCTCGGCGTGGCCGCGTTGATCATCGTGCTCAGCGTGATGAATGGCTTCCAGAAGGAGGTGCGCGACCGCATGCTGTCGGTGGTGGCGCATGTGCAGCTGTTCGAGCCCAACGGCAACGCGCTGCCCGACTGGCAGGCCGTGGCCGCCGAAGCACGGCATGACCCGCAGGTGGTGGGCGCGGCGCCCTTCATCGAGGTGCAGGCACTGATCGCGCGCGGCGACGACATGCGCGGTGCCATCGTGCGCGGCATCGCGCCCACCGAGGAAGCCAAGGTGACGCCGCTGGCCGCCAAGCTGCGCGACGGCGTGCTGGCACAGCTGCAGCCGGGCCAGTTCCGCATCGTGCTGGGTGTGGAGCTGGCGCGGCTGCTCGGCGTGCACGAGGGCGACACCGTGACCCTGGTCGCGCCCAGCGGCAACGTCACGCCGGCGGGCGTGATCCCGCGGCTCAAGACCTTCACGGTGGCCGGCACCTTCGACGCCGGGCACTACGAGTACGACAGCGGCCTCGCGCTGATCCACATCGACGACGCGGCGCGCCTGTTCCGCACCGAAGGCCCCACCGGCGTGCAGCTCAAGCTCAAGGACGTGCACGAGGCGCGCGCGGTGGGCGACCGGCTGCAGGCGGCCTTCGGCAACCGCATCCTGGTGCGCGACTGGACGCGCACCAACCGCAACTGGTTCGACGCCGTGGAGGTGGAAAAGCGGCTGATGTTCATCATCCTCACGCTGATCGTCGCGGTGGCGGCGTTCAACCTCGTGAGCACCCTGGTGATGACGGTGACCGACAAGCAGGCCGACATCGCGATCCTGCGCACGCTGGGCGCGAGCCCGCGCTCGGTGATGGGCATCTTCGTGGTGCAGGGCGCGGCGGCCGGCATCATCGGCACGCTCGCCGGCACGCTCGGCGGGCTGCTGGTGGCGTTCAACATCGGCACCATCGTGCCGTTCATCGAGCACGTGCTGAACACGCGCTTCCTGCCAAGCAGCATCTACGTGATCAGCACCATGCCGAGTGACCCGCAGCGTGGCGACATCGTGCCGATCGTGGTGATCTCGCTGCTGCTGTCGTTCGTGGCCACCATCTACCCGAGCTGGCGCGCCAGCCGCGTGCAACCCGCCGAGGCGCTGCGCTATGAATGAGCGTGACCCGCACGTGCTGCAGGCCGTGGGCGTGCGCAAGGGCTTCCATGAGGGCGAGATCGACGTCAACGTGCTGCAGGGCATCGACCTTGCGGTGCAGGCGGGCGACACCCTGGCGATCGTGGGTGCCTCGGGCTCGGGCAAGAGCACGCTGCTGCACCTGCTCGGCGGGCTGGACAAGCCGAGCGCTGGCCGCGTGCTGCTCAAGGGGCGCGATTTCTCCGAGATGGGCGCCGCCGAGCAGGGCCGCTGGCGCAACGCGCACCTCGGCTTCGTGTACCAGTTCCACCACTTGCTGCCGGAGTTCAGCGCCCTCGACAACGTGGCGATGCCGCTGCGCATCGCGCGCCGCAACGAGGCCGATGCGCAGGCCGCGGCGCGCGAGGTGCTGGCACGCGTGGGCCTGGCCGAGCGCGTGCAGCACCGGCCCTCGCAGCTCTCGGGCGGCGAACGCCAGCGCGTGGCGATCGCGCGCGCGCTGGTCACGCGCCCGGCCTGCGTGCTGGCCGACGAGCCCACCGGCAACCTCGACCGCGGCACCGCCGACGGCGTGTTCGCGCTGATGCTGCAGATGGCGCGCGAGATCGGTACCGCGTTCGTGATGGTCACACACGACGAGGCGATGGCCGCGCGCTGCGCCAAGGTGATGCGGCTCGACCAGGGTCGGCTGCGCGACGGCCTGGGTAAGCCTTAGCTGCGCAGCATCGTGCCCGGCAGCCACAGCGCCAGCTGCGGCCACAGCATCACCAGCGCCATCACGCCGATCATCAGCAGCACGTAGGGCGCGGCACCGCGTACGATGGCGCTCATCGGCGCGTTGGTGATCGCCTTGATGGTGAACAGGTTCATGCCCACCGGCGGCGTGATCTGCGCCAGCTCGAGGTTGATCACCAGCAGCACGCCGTACCAGATCGGGTCGATGTGCAACTGCTGCATTGCCGGCAGGATCACCGGCGTGGTGATCAGGATGATCGAGATCGACTCCAGGAACATCCCGAGCACGAAGATCAGCGCCATCATGATGATCAGGAAGCCGGCCACGCCGAGTTGCGCACCGAGCACCGCCTGCACCACCTGCTGCGGGATGCGCATCTTGGTGAGCACGTGGCCGAACACCGCCGCACCGGCCAGGATCATGAACAAGGTGGCCGAAACGCGGCAGGCGTCGAGCGCCGAGCGCCACACGTCGCGCCAGCCGATGCTGCGGTACACCACGCCGGCCACGAACAGCGCCAGCCACGCACCGGCCGCGGCCGCCTCGGTGGCGGTGAACAGCCCCGCATACATGCCGCCCAGCACGAACAGCGGCAGCGACAGCGCCCACAGCGACTTGCGGATCGCCGCCAGCACCTCGCGCGCGCTGGCACGCGGCAGGCGCTCGATGTGGCGGTGCGCGAACGCGCTGGTGGCCATGGTCCACGCCACGAACACGCCGGCCATCAGCAGGCCGGGCAGGATGCCGGCCATGAACAGGCCGCCGATCGAGGTGTCGGTGGTCACGCCGTACAGCACCATCGGCCCCGACGGCGGGATGAGGATGCCCAGCGTGCCACCCGCGGCCACCAGGCCGTAAGCCTCGCGCGGCGCATAACCGAAGCGCACCATCTGCGGAATCGCCACGGCGCCGATCGTGAGCGCCGTGGCCACGCTGGAGCCGGAGATCGCCGCAAAGATGGTGCAGGCCGCCACGGTGGCGATGCCCAGGCCGCCGGGCAGGTGGCGCGTGAGCGTGTACGCCGTGCCGTACAGGTCGTCGACGATGCGCCCGCGGATCATCACGTGGGCCATGAACGCGAACAGCGGAATCGCCACCAGCAGGTAGCGGTCAAGCTCGCCGAAGATCACTTCGGCCACCGAGCCCATCTCGCCCTGCGTGCCCAGCAGCAGTGCACCGCCGGCCAGCGCCAGGCCGGCGAAGATGGGCAGGCCGGTGAACAGCAGCACCAGCAGGCCGAGCAGGATCAGCGTGATCGTCATGCGTCCTCCAGGCTGGGCGCATGCGGTGCAGCGGGCTCGGGCAAGGCATTGGCCAGTGCGCGCCAGAACTGCTCCACGCAGGCCAGCAGCAGCAGCGCGCCGCCCACCGGCATCAGCAGCATCAGGCACCACACCGGCCACTCGAGCCGGCCTTCGGTGAGCATGCCCAGCATGCGCGCGAACATCGCGCTCTGCCAGCCGTTGATGACGAACACCAGCGAGATGACAGCGGTGGCCAGCGCACCCCAGGCATGAGCCCAGCGCTGGCCACGGGCCGACAGCCGCGTGACCAGCAGATCCACGCCGATGTGCTGGCCGCGGCGCAAGGTGTCGGCGGCCGCCAGCATCACCACCGCCACCAGCGAGAAACCGACGATCTCGTCCACCCACACCGGGGCGTGGTTGAGCGCATAGCGCATCACCACCGCCCAGCCGATCAGCACCAGCGACAGCAGCAGGCAGGCGGCCGCCAGGGCGGCGGCCGCATCGGCCAGCAGTGCCACGGCGCGGCTGAAGGCGCGCAGCGCGCGCCCTTCGGTGCCCGCGCTCACAAGCCGTCGATCAACTTCAACAGCTTCTCGCCGTCGGCCCCGCTCTCGGCGAGGAACTCCTTCTTCACCGCCGGCTGCATCGCGTCGGCCATCGCCTTCGCTTGCGCGGGCGTCAGCGCCACCGCCTTCATGCCCTTGTCGTTCAGCACCTTGATGTCTGCGGGCGGCACGCCGTCGATCTTGGTGATCGAGCGCTGCACGGCATGGTCGGCCGCGGTCTGGATCGCCTGGCGCACGTCGGGCGGCAGGCTGTCCCACCACTTCGGGTTCACCACCAGGTTGTCGAACGCCAGGATGATGTTGGAGGCCGCACCGTACTTCTGCACCTCATAGAACTTGCGGCTGTTGGCCGCCTCCACGCCGGTGAAGCCGGCGTCGAGCACGCCGGTCTGCAGCGCCTGGTACACCTCGGGCCCGGGCATCGCTAGCGGCTGCGCGCCCATCGCCACCAGCCCGGCGTCGAACAGCTTGTTGAGGCCGCGGATCTTCAGGCCCTGGAAGTCGGCCGGCGCCAGCAGCGCCTTCTTCTGCGACGTGAAGATGCCGTCGTTGGTGTCCACGATCCAGGCGATGTTCTTCACGCCGCGCGCGGCCATCTTGGCATCGAGCATCCTGGCTGCCTCCGAGTCGATGAAGGCCTTTTGCTTGTGCACCGAGGTCATCAGGTACGGGATGATGGACACGCTCATTTCGGGAATCGTGCCGCCCCACTGGAAGCTCAGGATCGTGGCCGCCTCGATCTTGCCGCCGGCCACCGCCGGGTGGTTCTGATTGGGCTTGAACAGCTGTGCCGCGCCGAACAGCTGCACCTCCACCTTGTGGTTCGTGGCCGCCTCCACCTCCTGCTTGAACTGCTCCAGGTTGCGCGTGGTCTGGTGCGTGGGCGGGAACTGGTGGCTGATGCGCATCGTGTACTCGGCGGCCTGGGCTTGCAGGCCCAGCGCCAGCACGGCAGCGCCGGCCAGCACGGTGAAACGGCGGCGGGAAGTCATGGCGTGTCTCCTTCTTGTGGATGCGTGATGTGTCATGCAACGACGCGCTGCGCCCGCAGCGCGTCGATCTGCCCGGCAGCGTAGCCCACGCTGGCCAGCAAGTCGCTCGTGTGTTCCCCGAAGCGCGGCGGCTGCAGGCGCACACCCAGGCGCTCGCCGTCCATCGTGACCGGCAACAGCGTGGTCTTCACGGTCTGCCCGGCCTTGTCGCCATCGGGCAGCACCACGTCGGCCAGGCCGCCGGTGGCCTTGAGGTGCGGATCGTCATACAAGTCCTCCGGCCGGCGGATCGGTGCAAACGGCAGGCCCGCGCGCTCGAAGATCTGCGACAGCTCCGCGGCGGAGCGCTGCGCGAGCCGCTCAGCCAGGCTGGCCAGCAGCGCCGGGCGTGCGCGCACGCGGTCGTTGTTGGTGGCCAACGTGGGGTCGCGCTTCAGGTCGTCGAAGCCCAGCGCGTCGCAGAAGGTGGCGAACTGCGCGTCGCTCACCGCGGCGAGGAAGATCTGCTCGCCATCCTTCACCGTGAACACGTCGTAGATCGCCCACGGGTTGTCGCGCGCGGGCATGGGCGCGGGGTGGCGGCCGGTCACCGCGTACTGCAGCATGTGCTGGCCCATCAGGAACACGTTGTTCTCGTACAGCGCGCTCTGCACCTCCATGCCGCGGCCGGTGATGCCGCGCTGGATCAGCGCGCCCAGGGCGCCGATGGCGCCGAACAACCCGCCCATGATGTCGTTCACGCTGGTGCCGGCGCGCAGCGGGTCGCCGGGCCGGCCGGTCATGTAGGCCAGGCCGCCCATCATCTGCACCACCTCGTCGAGCGCGGTGCGGTGCTCATAGGGGCCGGGCAGGAAGCCCTTGTGGCTGACGTAGATCAGGCGCTCGTTGAGCGGGGCCAGCGTGGCGTAGTCGAGCCCGTACTTGACGAGCGCGCCGGGCTTGAAGTTCTCGGCCACCACGTCGGCGCTGGCGGCCAGGCGGCGCGCGGCCTCCGCGCCTTCGGGGCGGCGCAAGTCGATGCCGATGCTCTTCTTGTTGCGGTTGAACATCGGAAAGAAGCCGGCGCCGGCGCCGAGCAGGCGGCGCGTGCCCTCGCCGTCCACCGGCTCCACCTTGATCACCTCGGCACCCAGGTCGGCCAGCACCATGCCGCAGGTGGGGCCCATCACCATGTGGGTGAACTCCACCACACGCAAGCCGGCCAAAGGCTGAGGCGGCTGATGGGTCACGCCGCCACCTGTGCGCGCATCGTCTTCGGCAAGCCGGCGCGCCACAGCGTGCCGTGCAGGGTTTCGCCGTCGAGCCACTGGGCCACCTTGGCGCGCAGCGCCAGCAGCTTGTCGATGTCCACCCCGGTGGGCACGCCCATGCTCGCGAAAAGGTAGGCGAGGTCTTCGGTGCTGACGTTGCCGCTGGCGCCCGGTGCATGCGGGCAGCCGCCGATGCCGGCCAGGCACGCGTCGAAGCGCGTGATGCCCGCATTCCACGCAGCCATCACGTTGGAAATGCCAAGGCCCCGCGTGTCGTGGAAGTGGCCGCAGGCGAGCTTGTCACCCGCAACGTGCGCAGCCTGCGCGAACAACTCCGCCACCATCTTCGGGTCGGCATAGCCCACGGTGTCGGCCAGGCCCACGCGGTCGACCCCGGCGTCGAGCACGGCCTGCAGCAGGCGCAGCACCTCGGCCGGCGCCACGTGGCCCTGGATCGTGCAGCCGAAGGCGGTGCTGATGCCCACCTCGATGCGGCAATGCGAGCCCGCCGCATCGCGTGCCGCGCGGATGCGGCCGATCTCGGCCACCACCTCGTCGGGCGTCTTGCGCAGGTTGGCCAGGCTGTGCGCGTGGCTGGCCGACAGCGGCA
>CAMLIZ010000033.1 GCA_946480245.1 uncultured Pseudomonadota bacterium | reverse complement strand
CAGGCCGGCATCCGGCCCGACTTCATCTGCCTGTCCAAGGGCCTGACCGGCGGCACGCTGCCGCTGTCGGCCGTGCTGACGAGTGACGCCGTGTACGAGGCGTTTTACGACGACGCCGCGGCGCGTGGCTTCCTGCATTCGCATTCGTACACCGGCAACCCGCTCGCCTGCCGCGCCGCGCTCGCGGTGCTCGACGTCTTCGCGGGGGAGCCGGTGCTCGACCGCAACCGGGAGACGGCCGCACGCCTGACGCGGCTGCTGGCGCCCTTGACACGGCACGAGAGCGTGCGCCATGCGCGCCAGCTTGGCATGCTGTGGGCCTTTGACGTGGAAGGCGCACCCGCCGACTTCTCGTCGCGCTACCACCAGGCCGCCTTGTGCCAGGGCCTGCTGCTGCGGCCGATCGGCGCCACGCTGTACCTGATGCCGCCGTACGTGCTGGATGACGCGGCGCTGCAGCAGCTGGCCGACGGCAGCGTGCGGGCGTTGGACGAGGCGCTGGCATGACGGCCTGGTTCGTCACCGGCACCGACACCGGCGTGGGCAAGTCGCGCGCGAGCGTGGCCTTGCTGCACGCGCTGCGCCGGCGGGGCCTGAAGGCCGTGGGCATGAAGCCCGTGGCGGCCGGCGCGGAGCAGGGCGCCAGTGGCGCGTGGCACAACGAGGACGTGATCGCGCTTCGCGCCGCGAGCGCGATGGCGGTACCGGCGGACCTCGACAACCCCTACCTGCTTGCCGACCCGGTGTCGCCACATATCGCGGCGGCGCACGCCGGCACGTACATCGACGTGGCGCTGCTGCGCGAGCGGTTCCTCGCTCTGCGCGCACTCTGCGACGCCGTGGTGGTGGAGGGCGCGGGCGGCTTCTGTGTGCCGCTGAGCCACGAGCACACCGGCGCCGATCTCGCGCAGGCGCTCGGGCTGCCGGTGATCCTGGTGGTCGGCCTGCGCCTGGGCTGCCTGAACCATGCGCTGCTCACGCAGCAGGCGATCGCTGCGCGCGGCCTGCCGCTGGCCGGCTGGATCGCCAACCAGGTGGACCCGGCGATGCGCGAGCCGACGGCCAATCTGGATTACCTGCGCACGCACATCGCCGCGCCGCTGCTCGCCGAGTGGCCATGGGCGCCGGATGCCGACGCTGCCCACTTGCCTATACAACTTAGCCTCGATGCCTGACCTGCTGGATGCCTTCACCCCCGCGCTCGCGCAACTGCAAGCGCAGCAGCTGATGCGGCGCCGGCGCAGCGCGGCGCCCGCGGACGCTGGCACGTTGGAAGTGGATGGCGAGCATCGCCTCGCCTTCTGCAGCAACGACTACCTCGGCCTGGCCGGGCATCCGGCGCTGGTGCAGGCGATGCAGGAGGCGGCTGAGCGCTATGGCGCCGGCGCCATGGCGTCGCCCTTGGTGTGCGGCCACAGCCCGGCACACGAGGCGCTGGAGCGCGAGCTGGCGCAGTTCGTTGAGCTGCCTCGTGCGCTTTACTTCTACGCTGGCTACGCCGCCAACACCGGCTGCGTGCCGGCGCTGGTCGAGCGCGGCGATGCCATCTTCTCCGACGCGCTCAATCACGCCTGCCTGATCGACGGCGCGCGGTTGTCGCGCGCGCAAGTGCACGTGTTCCCGCACAACGACATGGCCGCGCTCGCACAGGCGCTGGCCGGCAGCACCGCGCGCCGCAAGCTGGTGCTCGCCGATGCGGTGTTCAGCATGGACGGCGACCTGGCGCCCATTCGCGAGATGTTGGTGCTGTGCCAGCGCCACGATGCCTGGCTGATGGTGGACGACGCGCATGGCTTCGGCGTGCTCGGAGACGGCGGGCGGGGCACGCTGACGCACCTGGACCTCAGCGCGTCGCGCCATGCCTCGCGCCTGATCTACATGGCCACACTCGGCAAGGCGGCCGGCGTGGCCGGTGCCTTCGTGGCCGGCGCCGGGCCGGTGGTGGAATGGCTGCTGCAGCGCGCGCGCACCTACATGTTCGCCACGGCGGCGCCGGCGCCGATCGCCGAGGCACTGCGCGCGAGCCTGCGCGTGATCGAGGCCGAGACCTGGCGCCGCGACCACCTGCGGGCGCTGCACGCGGCCCTGCGCGGCGGGCTGGCAGGGCTGCCCTGGGCCGCGCCGCATTCCGACACCGCGATCCAGCCGCTGATCCTGGGGGACAACGGCACGGCGCTCTCGGTGATGGCGGCGCTAGAGGCGCGCGGCATCTGGGTGCCGGCCATCCGGCCGCCCACGGTACCAGCGGGCACCGCGCGCCTGCGCATCACGCTGTCGGCATCGCATTCGATCGCCCAGGTGCAGCAGCTCTGCTCGGCCTTGCAGGAGATCGCGCGCCGCGGCACGGCATGAGCCTTGCCGGTTGCTGGCGCATGGGCACCTTCACGCCATCCCCATGAGCCGGCAACTGCTGAACGACGCGATCGGCTGGTGCGCCGCACTCGTGCTGCTGCTCACCGTGGGCCGGCAGGTCTACACGCAGTGGCGTGCGGGCCGCACCGAAGGCGTGTCGAAGTGGTTGTTCGTGGGCCAGATCACGGCGTCGATCGGCTTCGTGACCTACAGCGCGCTGGTGGGCGATGCGGTGTTCGTGGCGACCAACAGCTTCATGCTGCTCACCGCCTGCGTGGGCGAGGGCATCTACCTGCACAACCGGCGGCGCGAGCGGCGAGCCAATGCAACAGGGTGTGAAACGCCTCGATGAGGGGGGGGCGCCAAGCACCGCGTGCGCGGGTCGATTCCTACAATCGCCGGCGCTCCCGCTTTCCCCTTGCAGCCCCACCATGACCGACCTGCTGATGCCGATCGCCTCGTCCCATCCATGTGGTGACGATCTCACGTTCTCTGCCGAGTTCGACGCGATTCAGGAACTGCGCCGCGAGGACGACCCCACGCTCGATCAGGGCGAATGGGTCACGGCATTGAAGTGCGCCGACTGGCCTGCGGTGGTGTCGCATTGCGACGCCCTGCTGCGCGAGCGCACCAAGGATCTGCGGCTGCTGGTGTGGCGGGTGGAGGCGCTCGCGCAGGTACAGGGCTACCCGGGGCTGGCGCAGGCCTTGACCGACTGCGTCACCGTCTGCCACTCGTTCTGGGAGGGTCTGCACCCGCAACCCGAGGAGGGTGATCTGGAACAGCGCGCTGGCGCCATCCGCTGGCTTCTCGGTCAGCTGCAGCGCCTGGCGCGCGCGCTGCCTGTCACCGAAGGTGCCGCGGGGCGCTTCTCTCTGAACGAACTGGAGGAAGCGCGGCAACTTCAGGCGGCGATGGAGCGCGATCCCGAGCATGCCGCAACACTGGGGCAGGGCAAGGCGAGCGTGGCGCACACGCAGCGTGCGCGGCGCGAAACGCCGGTCGCGGCATGGCGCCACAACCTCGCGGCGTTGGCCCGTGCGCGCGAGCAGTTGCAGGCGCTGCAGGCGCTGGTGGATTCGGCGCTGGGTGACCAAGCACCGAGCTTCGTGCACGCACGGCAGGCGCTCGACGATGCGCACCGGGCGGTGGAGCGGTTGGCGCGCGAGGCCGGCGCACTGCAGCCGCCATCCATGGCGTCGATGGCCGCCGAGGGCATCGATGCTGCAGACCATCAAGACACGGCGGCGGGGGCCTCCGCGGCAGGTGCGCCGACTGCCGCAACTGGTGAGCCGCGCACGCGCGCGCAGGCGTTGCAGCAGCTGCGCTCGGTGGCGGACTTCTTCCGCCGAACGGAGCCGCACAGCCCGGTGGCGCTGCTGGCCGACAAGGCGGCGCGCTGGGGCGAGATGCCGCTGCATGACTGGCTGCGCGAGGTGGTCAAGGATGCAGGCAGTCTGGCCCACCTGGAAGAGCTGCTCGGCATGCAGCCGCCCACCGGCAACGCGCCCTGAGCGCGCGGCAGCTACGGCTGCTGCGACACGCGGAACTCGATGCGCCGGTTGCGCGCGCGCCCGTCGGCGCTGGCATTGCTGGCCACCGGCCGGTCGGGCCCGACACCGGAGGTCTCGATCATGGCAGCGGGGATCGAATGGCCCACGAGGTAGGCCTTGACCGCGTCGGCGCGCGCACCGGACAGCGCGATGTTGGCGTCGCGGTCGCCCAGGTTGTCGGTGTGGCCGATCACCTGCACCTTGCGGCCGGTCGGTAGCGTCTTCAGCGCTTGCACGATCTCGTCGAGCACCGCCACCCCCTTGGGCGTGAGAGTGGCGCTGCCGGATTCGAACTCCACCACGCGATTGGCGAGCGCGTTGTCCAGCACCGCCTGCTCGCCCGACGGCACGCGCAACGCATTGCGCACCACGTAGGTCGGGTTCAGCTGCGTGGACATCGCGCTCACCAACTGCTGGCGCGTCGCCTCGTTGCCCACCTCGCCTTGAATGTCGACCGTGTTGCCGCTGATGGCGAGCTCGCCGCGGCTCACTTGCTTCAGGCTGGGCGAGATCATCCGTTGCACGTAGGAGCTCCAGTTGGGCGGCGCCACCACCGGGCCGATGGCCAGTTGGTCAACCACGCGGTCGGCTCCATACACCTCGCGCGCGCGCTGCAGGATGGCTTGGCGCGTACCCTCGTCGGGTACCGTGCCGGCCACAACCACGGCGTTCGGTTGTGCGGCGTTCTGCGCAAGTGCGGCAAGCGGCAGCACCGCCAGGAGAAGACTCAGGGAAAGGGAACGCATCGTCATTGCCCCAGAAAGGCTTCGATGAAACCGTCGAACGCGGCCTGCAGTGGAAGCTCGGGTTGCTCGAGGTGGCTGGACAGCTTGCGCACGCCGTAGGACTGGCCCACCAGCTCCTCCACCCACTCGGCATCGGCCAGCGAGATCAGGTCGTCGCGCGCCGCCGCTGGATCGATCAGCGCGCGGAAGGTGCGCGCCGAGGCACCATTGAAACCCACCACCAGCTGGTGCTGCGGCTGCGAGCGCAGGAACACCGCAAGCTCGCAGTCGTGCCGATGCACGAAGGGCGTGATCAGCGCGAGCCACAGCGAGCACACCAGCGGCCGATACAGCGGGTCCTGCGGCGCGGGCAGCACCAGCCCGCGCTCCAGTTGCGCGACGCCTTGCGTGACCAGCGGCTGCAGCAGCAGCCCGATCGCCAGCAAGGTCTGGCGCAGCGATACGGCGTGCCCCGCCTGGCGAAGCTGCGCCTCCAGCGCGCCGAGCGTCTGGATGCCGAGGAAATCGGCGAACGCCGGCGCGTAGCTGTCCGCCTCCACGTCCACCTCCACCTGCGTGCCTGCGGCGTCGGCCAGCAGCGGCCCCAGATCGGTGTCGCGCGCACAGGCTTGGCGCGACAGCGCATCCAGCCGGGTCCACAGCCGGGCCAGCGCCGTGGGTGAGCTGGCCAGGAAGCCTTGTGATGGCGCCGGCACATCGAACATGCCGGCCATCACGAACGGGAAACGGCGCCCCGACGCATCGACGCTGGCCGTCAGGTGCCCGGCCAGCGCCACGCGGCCTTGCGTGCCGAGGAACGCGAAGTGCGAGGGCGCCACCTGGTCGTAGGCGAGCTTCCAGCGTGTGTCCGCGGCCACCAGCTCCATGCCCTGAGTGAGCCAACGGTCGAGGATTTGCGTGAACTGCGCATGGCCCGCGCTGCGCACGAAGTCGCCGCGCGCAGGCAGCTTGCCGAACCACGCGAGCGTGACGGGCGATCGTTGCCGGCTCATCGCCCCGTCTCCGCGCTGGCCACCACGCCGCTGGCCGGTGCCGCTGGTGAGGCGACCAGCGTGACCGCCGCGGGCAGCTTCACGCCGCGCAACACGTTGGCGCCCGAGGCCGATTCCGCGGTGGCGCCCGCCGCCGTCACCTCGCCCGGCGTGCTGACGATGCGCAGCTTCACGCTGACGGCGAGCTTGTCCTTCGGCCAGGTGAGCTCGAACAGCGACGGCGCCAGACGCGTGTGCTGCGCGGCCGACACCATGCGCTCGAGGCCGAAGGCGCCCGGCTCTGCGAGGAACTCCACGGTACGGCCATCGAAGGTGACGCCGGTGATGTGCACGCCGGTGCCTGGGCGTGGGCCCGGCCAGACGAAGTCGTTCCAGGCGGGCGCGCTGTTGCGGTAGCGCAGCTGCTGGCCGTCGATCTCGATCGTGTACTCGCTGAGCCCGGACACCGGCGTGGGCATGATCTGGAAGCGCGTCTGCGACGCCTGCGCTGCGGCGGCGCCGCCGGCTGGCGCGCTGCCGCCCGCGCCGTTGAGCGGCGACACCCAGCGCGTGAACTGCGCCGTGAACTCCGGATTCAGGTGCATGCCCATCTCGGCCCACTGGCGTGCACTGATCTCGTCGCCGCGCCGCAGCACCAGCGTGCCCAGTGCCTCGCCCTGGAAGCGCGCGATCGCGCCGTCGGGGCCGAACACCTTCGCGATCTCCGCCGGCCCGGCCTCCACGCGCGACCCGGTGTCGAACGGGTACTTGGGGGCGAGGCTGCGCTGGAACGGCTCGTATACCTGCGCGGTCCAGATGCGGTTGACCTCCGCTTCGGCCGGCGGCACCAGCACCGCGAAGGCCTGCATCAGCGGGCGAACCAGCAGCGGCCGCAGCGCGCTCTTGGCGCTGTCGCTCATGCCCGTGAGCATCTGCTCGTCGACGAAGCGCAGCGCCTCGGACAAATCGGAGCCGCTGCCATCCAGCGTCTGCGCCATCAGCTTGCGCGACGCAGGGCCCGGGTCACCCTGGTTCTTGATCTGGTTGAAGCTGCTGCGGATCTTGGCCAACTGGTCGAGGTATCCGCGTGCGAGCGACGGTGTGCCGCTGCGCGCGTTCATCAGCCGGCCAAGGGCGGCGAACTCCTTGCCCACCGGGCCCATCGGCACCTGGACGTTCGGACCGTCGAGCTTCACGTCCAGCTCTACACGTGACGGTGCCTGGCGCAGGATCACCTGCTTGAACCACTGCACGACGCCGCGCTGTGTGTCCTTCAGCTGCTCGTTCAGCAGAGAGGGGTTGTCCCAGGAGGTCTGGTCGTACAGCGTCTGCAGCACCTTGTACACCGGGGAGCCCGACGGGTCGCCCAGCCGGTTCATGCGCAGCACTGCGGTGTCGAAGCTGCCGAACTCCTGCACCGTGATGCCGCGCAGGAACTTCTGCCATTCGGCCACGTACTCGGTCTTGTACATCTGTACCAGCGCCTGCTGGATCTGCTGCGGGCTGCCTTCGAGCGTGAGGTCGTCGCGCACGGCGGTCTTGAGCACCCAGTCGGTGCTCTGCAGCTCCTTGTTGGCGGCCTCCTTGATCGCGGGCTCCACGTATTGCTGCCAGGCCTCGCGGGTGAACGCGCCGTTGATCGAGTAGGAGCCGGCGACCACCTCGCGATCGGCGTCGCCCACGATGCGCAGCACGGTCATCGGCGCGAAGCGGGTCGACGCACGCGACTTGATTTCGCTGTACACGCGCTCGCGCGCCGGCATGCCGCGCACCACGCGGCGCAGGTTCTCGCGCGTGTTGTCGACCAGCGTGAGGTTGTTCTTCAGTTGCGGAAACTCGGGGTCGGCGAGTTGCGCGAGCGTGAAGCTGAGCATGCGTTCGGCGCTGCGGATCAGCTGCTCGCGGGGCATGGTGCCGCGGTTGGATTCGAGCCAGCCGCGCCAGAAGCGGGTGATCTGGTCGGCCAGGTGGCCTTGCTCCATGCGACTGCGGTCGGCCAGCATCAGGTAGGTCTTGAGCGCGTTGTAGGCATCCTCCACGCTGTCCACCGCAGCCACCTGGTAGCCGCCGCCGGCGGTGCTGCCGGTCTTCACCGCGTGCACGCTCGCCGCGCCCGAGGCGGGCAGCTGCGGCATCGGCTGCAGCTGGTCGGCATGCGCGTTCACTTCGGCCAGGTAGCCCTCGATGCTCTCGGCCACCGGCTGCAGCATCAGCTCGCGCACGCCGGCGAGATACTCGTCGCGCAGCTTGCGCTCCACCGCGTCGCCCTGGTACAGCCCCAGGCCCACACCGACGGGGCGGCTCTCGCGCCAGGCATGCAGTTGCTCGATGCGGTCCTGCAGGATCTCGAGTGCCTCGATGCGCGACTGCAGGTCGGTGCGGTCCTGCTGCAGCTTCACCGCCTTCGCGACATCAGCGTCCACGTTGGCCAGCAGCTGCCGGTTGCCGGCATACGACCAGGCCCAGCCGCCGAGCATCGCGCCCAGCAGCACGACCGAGGCGGCGAAGGTGGCGTAGCGCAGCCGGATCTTGTTGCGGCTGGCGTGCTGGCGCACCAGGTGCCGGTCGGCGAACACCACTTTCTGGAACAGATCCTTTAGGAAGAAGCCGTTCTGTGAATACACCGCGGCCGTGTCGCGCGGCTTGAGGTCGAGCGCGAACTGCTGAGCAATGCGCTCGCTGGCGCGGCTGTTCGACGAGCCCTCCTGCACGGCGCTGCTGAAGTAGAAGCCGCGGAAGATCGGCCGGTACTGATAGGGGTTGTCCTCGAACAGCGTGGCGATGAACGAGCGCAGCGCGGGCTTGAGCGCGGCGAACTCGAGCGGGAACGTGAGCACGCCGGGTGGCAGCCCCTGTCCGCGGTGCATCGCCATGCGCGTGACCGACATTTCCTTCAGGCCGGCGAACAGCTCGTCGAAGCGGGCGTCGAATTGCGCGATCGCGTCGATGCGGCCGTCGGCCTGGTAGGGCAAGGTGGCGCCCCACACGCGATCGCGTTCGGCCGGGTCACGGTCTTCGAAGAACTCGGCGAAGCCGGCGATCAGGTCGGCCTTGGTGAACATCACGTACACCGGCGCAAACACCTCCAGCTGGTCGGTGAGCTCCTGCACGCGCTGGCGCAGCTGCTTGGCGAGCGTGATCGCGAAGTCGGGCCGGTTGCCGACGATGTCGGCCACGCTGGCCGCGATGAGGATGCCGTTGATGGGCGCCTTCGGCCGGTGCTTCTTGAGCAGGGAGAGAAAGCCGCGCCATTCGTCGCGGTCCTCCTCGTGCACGGCATAGCGGCCGGCGGTATCGAGGAGGATCGCCTCGCTGGTGAAAAACCAGTCGCAATTGCGCGTGCCGCCGATGCCCTGAATGATGTTGTCGGTCTGCTCGGCAAACGGAAACTTCAGGCCCGAGCGCACGACGGCCGTGCTCTTGCCGGCGGCCGGGTTGCCGATCACCATGTACCAGGGCAGCTCGTACAACGCGGCCGAGCCGGAGAGCTGGCCCAGGCGCGAGGTCTTGATGGTCTTGACCGCGGCACTCATGCGCTTGCGCAGGGCGTCCACCTCGGGCCGAACCCCGCGCGGAGCCTTCCTGACGGCGCGCTCCCCCTGCTGCTCCAGCGCCTGCTCCAGGCCCTGCGCGGCACGGCGCGCGCGCCGGCGCCTGACGGCCCACACCACGAGCCACAAGAGCAGCACGGCGCCGAGCGCGAGGCCGGCCCACACCAGCGCGATGCTGAGCGCGTCCGCGCCGACGAACAGGAAGGCGGCGAGCGCGAGCACACCGATCACGCTGAGCACGCGCACATCGGTGAGAAGACTCCAGAAACGGCTCATGGTCATGGCACAGCAGGCACTTGGGAAGCAGGCGCGCTCAGCACGGCGGCGAGGCGGTCGAAGGGGTCGGCATGGGTGAGCAGCAGCACCGGCTCGCGGTGCTGCTGCACCTGGGCGGCGGCAAGCGCCAAGGCAAGTGGCGCCGACACGATGCCCACGGCGCCGGTGACCGCGCCGATGCAGCGGCACAGCTCGGCACGGGCAAGCGGCGCGGCGGCGTCCTGCAATGCATCGAAGAGCTCGCCGGTGCGCGAGGGGCGCAGGTCGGTGTCGCTCACGACGAGCGAGATCTGGTCGACCGGCTGCTGCGCCAGCTTGACAGCGTGGTTGATCGCCTCGGCTAGCACGTCACCGCGGATGCGTCCCGGGTGATCGGCGGCCTTGTCGCGTCGCTGAGCCGCCAGCCGGTGCAGTTGCACCGTGGCGGCGCCGCGCGATTCGGCGGGCGTTGCCAGCAGCAGCGCTGCCGCCGCTTCGCCAGGCATCACGCCGCCGTGGTGTTGCGCGCTGAACAGCTGGCCCTGCGCTTCGAGCTGCTCGATGCGGCGCTCGTCAAGCCACGACTGCGCGGCGATCAACAGAACTGCATCGTCGTGGCTATCGCGCTGGGCCAGCACGAGGCGTCGCTCGGCCTGCAGCAGCAGCGCCTCGCCGCTGCGCACGCGGGCGATCTCGAGCTGCCAGTCGAAGGCCGGCAGCTGTTGCGCCCAGGCGTTCACCTGCGCGGCCCCCGATGCGTCGATGTCGCCGGCGGGCGCCGACTCGGCAACGCCCCACAGGACGTGCAGCACCGGCTTGCGCGGCGCGGGCCGCCGCGGCGCGGTGAGAGTGGGGTGGGCCGGCGGCGGCGCGGCCGGCTCGGCGGCTCGGTACGCCTCTGCCCGGGCCTGCAACTGCTGCAGTACCGGGTCCATGCACAGCTGCAACAGCGCCTGCGCGCGATCGCAAGTGCCTGCCGGCACACCGGCATGGCGGCGCGTGAACACGCCCAGGCCGTCGCGGTCACGGAATGCGGCGTCCAGTTGCAGTGGCGGCGAGTCGGCCGCGAGCTGGAGCGCTGCAGCAGCATCGGCCGCGCCCGGCAGCGCCACGCCCTGCGCCAGCACACGAATGGTCCTTTGGAGTTGCGGCGCGTCGCTTGCTTCGGCACCGGATGTTGCCGGTCCGGCAGATGGACGCGGCATCTGCGCAGCCGCCGCGCGTCGCCATGCCCAGCGCAGCGCGAGCGCGCCGCCCACCACCAGCAACGGCAGCACCAGCAGGTACAGCACGAGGTCGCGCATGTCGATCACCCGCTGCGTGCGCTGCCAGTGCCACACCACCGCCGCCCATATGAGCGCGGCCGCGAGCAGGGTCAGGAAGATCAGACGCAGGAAGCGGGACATGGTGGGGCGCAGAACGGCGTGGACCGTGCCTCAGATGTCGGTGCTGACGGCCTGCGACGCGATCAGCGTCGCGCCGCAGGCGCACTTGTCGCCGTGGCGTGCGGCGGGCTGGCCGTCGATCAGCATCGTGGGATCGCCGCTCACGATGGTGGTGGGGCCGTGGCCGCGCTTCGGGCAGGTGACCTTGTCGCCCACGCGGGCGATGCGCTTGCCGCCGGTGTCGCTGGTGGGCGAGGCCTCCACCACGGTGCCGCCATGGTCGGTGCCGTCGCCGATCACGATGAAGGGTCGTGCCATGTGTTCTCCCTGTGTTGTGCCTATCGAGCGCCGGTGCCGGTGCCGCTGCGGTGTAGTTCGACGTGGCCCAAGTCGACGATAGAACTCCAGCGCCCGCCCCACACCAGCCCTACCGATTCGGCCACCTGGCCGTAGAGCTCGTAGCCGCGGCGTGCCCACGCGTCTTGCTCGCTGATCACGAGCTGCCCGTCCCGGTAGAACGCGCAGTCGGCCGCCAGGCCGAACTGGTGATAGCTTTCATTGGCGCCGGCGCGTGTCACCTGCGGGCCACGGTTGCGCAGCAGGGCCTGGCGCTGGGGGCTGCGATAGCCCTCGAGCAGCACCATGCGGTAGCCGTGCTGCTCGTCCATCAGCTTGAACACGAGCAGCAGCCGCTGACGGAAGTCGGCGTCGAGCGCGGCCCATTCGCGGCTGGCACTGGCCAGCAGAGGGCGCTGGGCTTCGGCTTCGCGGGTGCTGAACGTCTCCGGTGGCAGCGGCTCGGGCGGCACCAGCTGCTCGCCCTGCAGCAGCGCTGCAATGTGCGGGTCGATGCGCGTGCGCGTGGTGTCGTCGTAGCCTTCGAGCCAGCGGCCGCTGCCCAACCAAAGCGCAAGCAGTGCCGGCCCGGCCAGGGCCAGCAGCAGCGCGACGGCCAGGCTCCAGAGGCGCGCGTTCCAGCGGCTGACTCGGCGCGACGCGCGCGTCACGCGGCCGCCGAGAGCGTTGGCGCACGCCGACACAGCGTGGACGGCGCGACTCAGCGCACGCCCGCCCCCACCCGCGCGCCGGCGTGTCCAGCCGGACACGTTGCGGCGCAAAGCGGGCAGCATCAGCAGCGCCACCGCGACTGACACGAGCAGCAGGTAGGCACACAGCGCGAGCGCGATGTCCATCGTCGCTGTTGCGTTCACGCGGACCCCTGTGGCATCCGGTTGCACACGGCCACGAACGAGTGGTTGTGACCAGACGACGCGTCCCTACAATCGCGCCCCACCTTCAGGGACGAGGAGAAGAATGTGGCTGCGTCGGCAGAAGAACATCGAGGTGATCGCATGACGGCAACACCGTCGCTGCTCGGGTCGGGCCGCCACGGGCCCAAGACCGATGAGCTGAAGATCCTGTCGGCGCTGCAGCAAGGCGCGTCGGCGTCGGCGGTGGCTCGCGCACCGCGTCGTCCTTGGGGCGTTGCGCTGGCATGCGCGGTGGTGGCGGGCGCCGGTATCGTGATCTGGCAATCCAATCGCGCCGCGGCGTCTTCGGCAGCTGCCGCAGCGGCGGTGGCCGCGCTCGCGCCGGCACCGCGGGCCGTGCCGGCGAGCGCGGCGCCGGCCATCGGGCCGGCGGCGGTGGAACCCGCAGCCAGCGCGGCGCTGATCGAGACGGTGGCGCCGGCGGCCATGGCTGCATCGGCCATCGCACAGGTGCCCGCCGCGGCAGCTGCCTCGGCACCCATCGCGTCATCGCACCGCGCGGCTTCGCGCCATGCGCCGTTGCACACGGCGTCCGCCAAGCCGGTGCGCAAGGCCGCCGCAGTGCGCGCCGCACCGGTGGCGCAGAAGGACCCCGACGTGGATTTGCTCGAGGCAATGGTGGCGCACGTACGCGGGCAGCAACCTGCCAAGAAGCCGGCCGACGAAGCGCGTCCTTGAGGCAGCCTGCAGCGGCCGCGTGCGTTGATGCCGCGCCAGTTCACGGCAGCGTGATGGTCACGTGCGCCGCGCGCGGCGCCAGCTTCACCACCTGCGCGTAAGAGGCCAGCTGCCGCTCGGTGCTGCGCGTTAGCAGGCCACGCAGCCCGACGAACGCGAGCATTCCGCACAGCGCGAATACCGCGCCCAGGGCCCACAGCGGCAGGTCGTTGCGCAGCACATGTGCCACGCGGTCGGGTGGCAAGGCCTGGGGCGCAAAACCCGGGCGCGTGCCGCGCAGGTGCGCGATCTCGTCGCCCAGCCGGGCGGTGAGGTAGTTGAGCTTCTCGCTGCCTTCGAGCAGGTACCTGCCCTGAAAGCCAAGCAGCAGGCACATGTGGAACACCTCGAGTACCTGCACCTTGGCCGCACCCTGCTGGCGCAGCTGCTCCAGCCGCACGAAGAAGTTTTCGCCGGCCAACTGATCACCGAAGAACTCCAGCTGCAGCGGTTGCAGTTGCCATTCGTCGCGCACCTTGAACTGCGACATCAGCACCGTCTCATCGACCAGCGCGCAGAACGCGTACTTGGCGTTGTAGACGTCGTCGGCACTGCACTCGAGCTTGCGTGTGCCGCGCTCGAACTGCAGCAGGAAGTCGCGCACGCGCTGCCGAAACTCGCCCGCGTTCTGCGGCGCGTGGCGGTTCTTCAGCAGGAACAGCATGTAGAACCCGTCGTACATCAGGTCCAGCATGCTGTGCGCCTCGGTCATCAACACGCCGCCGCGCGCGGCAGTGGTCGCCGCGCCGCTGGCGCCGAAGAGGGAGGGCGGGTTCAGGTTGGCAGAGGCCATGATGCGGGCTCGCGGCTACTGCGTCACCGCCACCAGCTCGAGCTGGTAGCCGGTGCCGCCGGGCACGTAGATGGAGATCGACTGCGCCTGCAACATGCGCTCATAGAGCGCGCCGCGCGGCTCCAGCAGAAAGTAGAAGTGGCCAGGCCGTACCGGCACGGCGGCCGGCACCTGCGGCGCATGCGCAAGGCGCACGCCGGGCATCGCGCTGAGCACCAGCTTCTCGACGTCATCTGGGGCGCCTACTTTCAGACGCAGCGGCACGGCCTCCACCAGCTCGTTAGGCGACAAGGTGCCCGCCACGCCGAGGTACAGCGAGGTGGTGGCGCTGATCTTCTCGGAGTCCAGTCGGCCCAGGTGGAACGACGGCTTGGTCTCCTCCAGGGCAATCGAGAAGCAGCGCGTGGAGATCACCGTGTCGAGCAGCTCGCGCACGATGTGGTCCAGCTTGGCGAAGGCCGGGCCGGGCAGATCGTGCTGGTAGGCCGGCAGGTCGGCCAGGGTGTGGCTGCGCGAGAAGGTCATCAGCGCCCCGGCGAGTTCGAGCAGGCGCTCGAACAGGCGCTCGGGGTGCAGCTTGGGGTTGTGCAAGTAGTGCGACAGAGCGGCGAAGGCGGCGCTGGCGGTGTGCAGCAGCCAGAACGAGGCCACGTCGCCGGAGCGGAACTCGATGACGTTCTTCGCGGGCTCTCGGTGGAAGCCATACAGCGCGTCCACCTTGGCTTGCAGCACGTCGAGCAGGCGGCGCAGCGCGCCATGCAGGATGGGCGACGCGCCGATTGACACGCACGGCGGCACGAAGCGCGCGTCCACCTCGAAGTCGCCGGTGGCCGTGCGGCGCAGGCGCAGCAGCGGCAGGCTCACCAGGTGCTCGCGCGATTCGCCGTCGGCAAGCAGGCGCGCCTGCTTGCGCAACACGGCCACCTCGGCCTCCACCGCGTCGGTGAACCAGTCGGGCGCGTTCTCGTTGTGCTGGACGAAGCGCAAGCCGTGCCCCGCGCCTTCGGCATGCGGTGCGAAGTTGGTGCCGCTGCGGCGCATCGGCGCCATCGCCACGTGGAACTGCACGGCGGTCGCCTGCGGCTGCAAGGCCGCGAGTGACACCGGCGGTGGCAGTTCGTCCTCTTCCGGCGCGTTGTAGATCTCGCCGTCGGGGAACACGATCTGAAGTTCGGTCAGCCGCAACACGCCGGCCTGCAGTGCATCGGCCGCGACCTTGAGCGAACGCACGCCCCAGGCATACGGATGCAGCGCACGCGACATCTCCGCCAAACGCCACTCGTGGTACGCATCCTGACGCTGCAAGTGCTGGGGGCGCAGGAACAGCCCCTCACCCCACAACACCTTCGATGACTGCATCACTTGTTGTTTCTCCCTCGTTGCCGGCACCCTTCAGGGGCCGCGCGTTCACGGACCGCAGCGCGTGCCCGCCAGGCGCTGTGGGTCGAGCTGCACTTGCAGCGGCTGGCCCTGTGACACGGTGAGCGCACAGCCATGTGCGCCGAGCACCAGCCCGCTGCCTTCAGCGGCACGTGCATCAAATGCGAATTTCCATCGCTGTGGAGCGGGCGCGTTGAACAACGCCACCACGCCCACCGCCGCTGCATCGCGCGGCACCTTCTCTTCGGTGTCGTAGTGCTGCCCCGGCACCAGCGTGAGCTCGCGCACGTCGAGCACGTCGTCGCCCATGAATTCCTTCTCGCGGCCCTGCACGGCGAAGGCCTCGTAGGGTGCCTGCAGGAACGCCGAACTGCTCTTGAGCCGGTACACCCGCAGCACCAGCGACAAGGGCTTGCCGTTGGCATCGTGGTTCAGGTCGTCGCCCGCGACCACGTGCAATGCCACCTTGCGCGGCAGCCTCAAGGCCTCGGCCTGCGGAAGTTCCGGCAGCTTTGGTGCTTCGGGCTTCTTCAGGCCCGTGGACTCCAGCAGGTTCTTCGTGAGTTCGCCCAAGGTGTCGTCGGCCACCTTGGTGGCCGCGCAGCCCGCGAGTGCCATGCATGCCACCGACAGCAGCGCCCGCGCCAATCGCGCAGTGGTGGCATGAGCTTCGAAACGCGGCATCAGGAGGCTCGGAATTCACTCGTCACTGCAACGCTTCTGCTGACCGCGCTGCTTGCAAAGGCGGCGAGTGTAGACAGCATTGCTTTGCGTCACGCCCCCCAACAAGAGGGGGCAAAAGGCCTTCTCTGACAACCCTTACTTTGCTTACGGTCCGTCACAAACCCGCATCCCCACTTCAAGGGATGCGGCTGTTTCGCGCGCTCACAACGCAGGACCCCATCGATATAGTCCGCTCGCTTTTCGACGGACCACGGCGCCGTCGAGATCCACAAACACAAGGGAGAACAAGGCGTGTCGCGTCACTGGTGGTGTACGCCCCTCGAGGGCATGAAATCGAAGATGCAGGGCGCGCGATACGTGTCGGGTGGTTGGGGGTGGAGCGGCATTGCCGCCGCGTTGCTGTTGAGCGCTTGCGCCAGCATGAATCCGCCTCCCGAAGCGCCGCCGCCGCCCACATACGACCAGCTGATGGAGCAGGCTCAGCAGGCCCAAACCGCGGGCGATCGTGCCAAAGCGTTCGATGCTTGGCGCGCCGCGGCCAAGCAGAACCCCGCGGCCAAGGATCCGTGGCTGCGCATGGCGCAGGTGCACTTCGACAACGCCGACTACGGCAGCGCGATCACGGAAGCACAGGAGGCGATGCAGCGCGCGCCTGACGATGCCGTGGCCAACAGCCTGCTCGCGGTGAGCGGGCTGCGCGTGTCGTCGGCGGCATTGGCGCGCATGCATCCCGAGGCACTGCCCGGCTCCACGCGCACCGAGGCGCAAGCCCTCGCCAAGACCCTGCGCGAGCTGGTCGGCGAGCCGGTGCTTGTGCCACAGCCCGCGCCCGCAGCGTCCGCTCCGGAGCCGGTGCGCCCGGTACGCCGTCGCGTGGTGCGCACCAACGCATCGCAGCCAGCGCCCGCGAGCCGCGCGCAGAGCACCGCGGCTGCCAAGCCGGCACCCACCCGTGACCCGTTCGGCGCCTTGCGCTGAAGCCCGCATTTCCGCCGATCCATCACCAGCCCCAGAGGTTTTCCATGGCCAAGAAAGACAGCATCCAGAAGCGGCTCGAACGCGTGCGCCCGCCGCGCGTGCAGCTCACCTACGACGTCGAGATCGGTGACGCGATCGAGCAGAAGGAGCTGCCCTTCGTGGTCGGTGTGATGGGCGACTTTTCGGGCAACCCGAAGGAGCCGCTGGCCAAGCTGCGCGACCGTAAGTTCGTCAACGTCGACCTGGACAACTTCGACGAGGTGATGCAGGGCATGGCGCCACGCGCCGTGTACCGCGTGCCGAACGAGCTCACGCCCGAAGGCGGGGAGTTCGCGGTGGACATGAGCTTCGAGAAGATGGACGACTTCCGCCCCGAGGCAGTGGTGCAGAAGGTGGAGCCGCTGCGCAAGCTGCTGGAGGCGCGCAGCAAGCTGGCCGACCTTCGCAACAAGCTGGCCGGCAACGAGAAGCTCGAGGACATCCTGAACGACGTGCTCACCAGCACGGAGAAGCTCGCGGCCCTGAGCCAGGCCACGGCGACCGACAAGGTGGAGGAGTAAGCCATGAACACCGCAACCGCTGAAGCCGCGCGCCCCGCCGCTGCCACCGCCGAAACCCACAGCCTCCTCGACGACATCGTCGCGCAGAGCAAGGTGGCCGCTTCCGCCGCCGAGCACGACCGGGCGAAGGACCTGATCGCCGAGCTGGTGAAGGAAGTGATGCAGGGCACGGTGGTGATGTCCAGCAACCTGTCGGCCACTCTGGACGCGCGGGTGGCCGAGCTGGACCGCCTGATCTCCGCCCAGCTCTCCGCCGTGATGCACGCGCCCGAGTTCCAGCAGCTCGAAAGCACCTGGACGGGCCTGCACTACCTGTGCAAGCACACGTCGACCGGCGAGTCGATGAAGATCAAGCTGCTGAACGCGCCCAAGAAGGATCTGGTGCGCGACTTCAAGACCGCCATCGACTTCGACCAGAGCGCGCTGTTCAAGAAGGTGTACGAAGAGGAGTTCGGCACTTTCGGCGGCGCGCCGTTCGGCACGCTGATCGGCGACTACCAGATCACGCGCCAGCCCGAAGATCTGTACTTCCTGGAGCAGATGTCGCATGTGGCGGCCGCGGCGCACGCGCCGTTCATCTCGGCTTCGTCGCCCGAGTTGTTCGGCCTGGAGGGCTTCACCGACCTCGGCAAGCCGCGCGATCTGTCGAAAGTGTTCGACACCGTCGAATACGCCAAGTGGAAGTCGTTTCGTGAATCGGAAGACGCGCGCTACGTGGGCCTCACGCTGCCGCGCTTCCTGGGTCGCCTGCCGTACAACCCGAAGGACGGCACCACCACCGACGGCTTCAACTACGTGGAAGACGTGGACGGCACCGACCACGGCAAGTACCTGTGGGTGAACACCGCCTATGCCTTTGGCGCTCGCCTGGTGGCGGCGTTCGAGAGCTATGGCTGGTGCGCCGCGATCCGTGGCGTGGAAGGCGGCGGCCTGGTCGAGGACCTGCCGACCCATACCTTCAAGACCGACGATGGCGAGGTGGCGTTGAAGTGCCCCACTGAAATCTCCATCACCGACCGGCGCGAGAAGGAGCTGAGCGACCTCGGCTTCATTCCGCTGGTGCATTGCAAGAACACAGACTACGCGGCGTTCTTCGGGGCGCAATCGGCCCAAAAGGCCAAGAAGTACGACAGCGACGCCGCCAACGCGAATGCATCACTGTCGGCCCAACTGCAGTACATGTTTGCGGTGTGCCGCATCGCCCACTACATGAAGGCGATGATGCGCGACAAGATCGGCAGCTTCGCGTCGGCGTCCAACGTCGAGGATTTCCTCAACCGTTGGATCAACCAGTACGTCACCTCCGATGACAACGCCACGCAGGCGGTGAAGGCCCAGTACCCCCTGCGCGAGGCCAGCGTGCAGGTGTCCGAGGTGCCCGGCCGCCCCGGCGTGTACCGCGCCGTGTCGTTCGTGCGACCGCACTTCCAGCTGGACGAGCTGTCGGTGTCGCTGCGGCTCGTGGCCGAGCTGCCGCAAGGCGGCGGCCGCGGCTGACGCACCCCCGATTTCCGTGCATGCGGCCGTCGGGCCGCACCTGTTTCTACCCAGCAGTACGGCCGGGGTCCCGTTTGCGACCCTACTTTTCTGAACGCCTCTCACGAGGCATGCAACCAGCGGAGGATCGATGAAAGATATTTATGTCGTTTTCAAGAACGGCGACATCAAGGGCGAAACGCGTGATGCAAAGCACTCGGCCGACAAGGCCATCGAAGTGTCGTCCTGGAGCCACCTGATCCAGCAACCCAAGTCGGCCACGGCGTCCACCGCCGGCGGCCACACCGCTGAGCGTACCGAGCACGGCGAGATGGTCTTCACGAAGGACATCGACGCGGCCAGCACCAAGCTGTGGCAAGCCGCTTCGGCCGGCACCGTGTACAAGGACGTGGAGATCTATTTCTACCGCGCACTGGGCGGCTCTGACACCACGCAGACCGGCAACAAGCGCGTCAACTACCTGAAGATCCAGCTGAAGAACGTCGTGGTGAGCACCGTCACGGCCAACGTCGGCGGCGAAGGCATCCCGACCGAGCAGTTCGGCCTGCGCTACTCCGCCGTGCAGTGGACCTACAACGATTCCCCGTTGGATGGCGCCTCGCAGAAGACCGCCAACGTGTCCGGCATGTGGAACCTGGCGAAGAACGAAGTCAGCTTCGCCTGACCCTCCTGCAAACCGGAAGGGGGCCGCTGCATTGCGGGCGGCGCCCCTTCTTGCGACACCACCGCATGTGCCGGGGAGGCAGATCGTGCGCTATGTCCTGAAGATTCAGGAAGAGGACGTGTTGGGACTCGACTGGAACGCCGGCAACAGGGGCGAGGCCGGCAGCACGGCGTTCGTGCGGCAGGTCACCGGCGCACCGCCTGCGGTGCTTTGGCGCCAAGGCCGGCGTGTTGCCGACGCCAAGCTGGGTGACATTCAACGCGGCACCGCGATCGCCACCTTCGTCGATGGCCGCTATCCGGCCGACGCGCGAGGCCGCCATGCCGCGATTTACCTGGCGCATGACGCTCAGAAGATCCTGGTGCTCGATCAAGCCAACCAGGCAGGCACCGTGAAGCCGCGCGCCATCTGGTTCCGGCGCGCCAGCGGCACGCTGCGCGGGGACGACGCCGGCACCTTCCACGTGATCGAGTGACGGCCTTCGTTTCTCATGATTCGCTTTGCCCCCTCCTTGCTCGACCGCCTGCTCGATGACATGCCGCAGGCGCCGGCCGAGGCCGCCGCGCCGCAGATCGGCCTGGAGCAGCTCAAGGACTCGGTCGTGCGCGACCTGGAGTCGCTGCTCAACGCGCGCTGCGGGCTGCGCCATGACGCGCTGCGCTCACACCCGCAGTCGCAGCGGTCGATCCTCAGCTTCGGCATGACCGATTTCTCCAGCATGAGCCTGGCCAATACCGATGACCGCGAGACCATCTGCCGGGCGATCGAGTCGGCCATCCTCGCGCACGAGCCGCGCCTGAAGAATGTGCGCGTCGGCATCGGCGGCGAGTACGGGTCGAACAAGCTGCTGTTCACGATCCAGGCCCTGCTGGTGGCCAACCCCGCTCGCGAGCCGGTGAACTTCAACGCCACCTTGCAGCCATCGACGCAGCTGTATTCGGTGAGCAAGGCGCGACGCCTCGCGTTCGCCTGAAGGCACACGATGGAAGACCTGCTGCCCCACTACGAGCGCGAGCTGGCCTTCCTGCGCCAGCAGGCCAAGGGTTTCGCCGAGCGCTATCCGAAGATCGCAGGACGCCTGCAGGTGTCCAACGAGATCGCGGAGGATCCGCACGTCGAACGCATGATCGAGTCGTTCGCGCTGCTCACCTCGCGTATCCACAAGCGGCTGGACGACGACTTTCCGCTGTTCACCGAGACCTTCCTCGAGGTGCTGTACCCGCACTACCTGCGGCCCATGCCCTCCGCCTCGATCGTGCAGTTCGACATCGAGGGTGCGCAGGCGCAGATGAGCGCGCCGGCGCGGGTGCCGCGCGGCACCATGCTGCAGAGCAAGCCGGTGCGCGGTGTGAACTGCCGCTTTCGTACCTGCGCCGATCTCACGCTGATGCCGCTGAAGATCGGCGCAGCTGCCTATCGACCGGCCATCCATGCACCGGGCGGCACGCGCGTGCCCGACACGGCCACCTCGGTGCTGTCGCTGCGCGTGGACCTGCAGGCCGCGCAGATGCACTTCGACGCGCTCGGCATCGAGCACCTGCGCGTGTACCTTGACGGTGAGCCGGCGCAGGTGAGCGCGTTGCGTGAGGCGCTGGCTACGCGCGCGGTCGCGGTGATGGCGCAGTTCGACGAAGGCAGCGCCTGGGTCGGGCCGCTCAGTGCGCGCGGCGCGCGCCGGCTGCCGCAGCTGGCCGGCTTCGACGAGGACGAGGCGCTGCTGGAGGTCGACGCGCGCTCGCATCCCGCCTATCGCCTGCTGACCGAGTACTTCGCCTTCCCCGAGAAGTTCGGCTTCATCGACTTGCCCTGGCCTGGCGAGGTCCTGCAAGGCAGCACGCGACGCAGCGTCACGCTGCATGTGCTGTTCGGCCAGCTGCATACCGACTCTGATCCGTCGCGCCTGCTCGAGGCGGTGTCGCCGGCGCAGTTCGCGCTGGGCTGCGTGCCGGTGGTGAACCTGTTCAAGCAGCGGGCCGACCCGATCCGCGTCACGCACCAGGCCAGCGCCTATCCGCTGGTCGTGGACGCGCGGCGCGCGTTCGGCTACGAGGTGTATTCGATCGACAAGGTGTTCCGCGTGCAGCAGACGCCGCAAGGCGACAGCGTGCTGGAATTCAAGCCGTTCTACTCGCTGCAGCATGCGGATGCCGAAGCCGGTGGCGGCCGCTACTGGCATGCCCAGCGCGACGACGCGATGGCCCAGCAGAGCCCGGGCTACGAGACGCAGCTGTCGATCGTCGACGTGCAATTCGACCCGGTGGCGCCGCAGGCCGACACGCTGTCGGTGGAAGTGACCGCCACCAACCGGGACCTGCCCAGCCTGCTGGCCATCGGCCACCCGGGGGGTGATCTCACGGTGGATGGCGGCAGCGTCGCGCGCGCCATTCGCCTGCTGCGCAAACCCACCGCCACCAGCCGCTTCGAGCGTGGGCGCGGCACGCTGTGGCGCCTGATCTCGCACCTGTCGATCAACCACCTGTCGCTGGCAGCCGGCGGTGCCGAGGCGCTGCGCGAACTGCTGCGCCTGTACGAGCTGAATCGCGGTACCGGTGCGCGCCGCCTGGTCGACGGCATCACCGCGCTCGACTATCAAAGCGCCACCGCGTGGCTGCCCGGGCAGCCGTTTGCCACGTTCGTGCGCGGCATCGAGGTGCGCATGACCGTCGACGAAGAGGCCTTCGTCGGTAGCGGCCTGGCGGTGTTCGTGGCGGTGATGGACCGGTTCTTCGGGCTCAGCGTCAACGCCAACAGTTTCACGCGCCTGGTGGTGCTGTCGGCCCGCAACGGGGAGGAGTTGTTCAAGTGCCCGGCACGAAGCGGCGACAGCCCGTTGCTGTGATCGACCGGCTCCTAGCGGAGCCGTACCGGTTCGAGTTCTTCCAGTCGCTGCGCCTGCTGGAGCGCTGGCACGGCCGCGCCGAGGGCACGCCGCGGCGCGACGTGCTGGCGCACCGCGTGCACTTTCGCAACTCGCTGGCCCTCACGTTCGCGCCGAGCCAGATCGAGTCGCTGCGCGTGCTGCCGCGCGCCAACGATGACGCGAACGCGCGCGCGCTGCCCGACGTGGAGATCGTGCCGGCCTTCTTCGGCCTGCTCGGCGTGGGCGGGGCGCTGCCGCTGTTCTACACCGAGCTGTTCGCGCAGCGTGAGGCCTATCAGAAGGACGGCGCGGCACGCGCCTTCCTCGACGTGTTCCAGCAGCGTGCCACCGCATTGCTGTACGAAGCCTGGCGCAAGCACCGGCTCGCACTGCACTACGAGGACGACCAGCGCCGCCACTTCCTGCCCGCCGTGCTGGCGCTGGCCGGCCTGGATGGCCCTGCGCGCCGCAGCGGCGGGCAGGTGCACGACGAGGCGCTGGCCTACTTTGCCGGAAGCTTCCAGCAGCGCACGCGCTCGGCGGTGCAGCTGCGGCGCGTGCTGGCGGCGCATTTCGGCGTGCCGGTGCAGCTGCAGCAGTTCGTGGGCCGCTGGCACGAGCTGCCGCCCGAGGCGCACACCTGCCTGGGCGAGAGCGGCGGTGTGCTGGGCCAGTCGGCGCTGGTCGGCGCGCGCGTGTGGCAGCGCGACCTGCGCGTGCGCCTGGTGATCGGCCCGCTGGAGCCGCAGCAGTTCGACGCCTTCCTGCCTCAGGGCCGCAGTGCCGCCGCGCTGCGCGAGCTGCTCACGCTGATGTGTGGCGTCACCCTGGAGTACGAGGTGCAACTGCTGCTCAAGCCCGAGGCCGCGCCGCCGCTCACGCTGGGCAGCGGCCGCGCGCGCCTCGGCTGGGACAGCTGGATCCACACCCGCGTACCCGAGCACACGCTCAACGACGCCCGCTACGACATTCACGCCGCTGCCTGAAGCGCGCCCGCCTCATGACCACCACGCTTAAGACACTGATCTCCAAGCTCAACGACAGCGCGCGCCGCGCAGCCGAGCGGGCCGCCAGCCTGTGCATGGCGCGCGGGCACTACGAGGTCGACCTCGAACACCTGTTCCTCGCGCTGCTCGAACAGCCGGCGGGCGACTTTGCGCTGCTGTGCCGCCACTTCGACGTTTCGGCCACCGGCCTGCAACGCGATCTTGAAGCGGAGCTCGGCCGCTTCAAGAACGGCAACAGTCGCACGCCGGTGTTCAGCGCGCACCTGCCCAAGCTGCTGGAGCAAGCCTGGCTGATCGCCTCGCTCGATGCGCACACGCCCCGCATTCGCAGCGGCCACCTGCTGCTGGCGCTGTTGACCGAGCCCGATCTGCAGCAGCTGGCCTATCGCGGCTCCAAGCTCTTTGCCAAGTTCCGGCTCGACGAGCTGAAGCACAAGCTGCCCGAGCTCACGGCCACCTCGCAGGAGGCGGCCGGCGCATCGTCCACCGAGCCCGCGACCGACTCCGTCGACACCCCGGCTGCGCCTGGAACGACGCCCGCGCTGGACCAGTTCACCACCAACCTCACCGAGCGCGCCCAGGCCGGCCAGCTGGACCCGGTGATCGGCCGCGAGGCGGAGATCCGGCAGGTCATCGACATCCTGATGCGGCGGCGCCAGAACAACCCGATCCTCACCGGCGAGGCCGGCGTGGGCAAGACGGCAGTGGTGGAGGGCCTGGCCCTGCGCATCGCTGCCGGCGACGTGCCGCCACCATTGCAGGGCGTGGCGCTGCACGTGCTGGACATGGGGCTGCTGCAGGCCGGCGCGTCTGTGAAGGGCGAGTTCGAGAATCGCCTGAAGAACGTGATCGACGAGGTCAAGAAGAGCCCGCACCCGATCATCCTGTTCATCGACGAGGCGCACACGATGATCGGCGCCGGCGGCCAGGCCGGCCAGAACGACGCCGCCAACCTGCTCAAGCCCGCGCTGGCGCGCGGCGAGCTGCGCACGGTGGCCGCCACCACCTGGAGCGAATACAAGAAGTACTTCGAGAAGGACGCCGCGCTGGCGCGCCGCTTCCAGGTGGTGAAGGTGGAGGAGCCGAGCGAGCCGGTGGCCGCCGCGATGCTGCGCGCGATGGGCGCGCTGATGGAAGCGCACTTCAAGGTGCGCGTGCTCGACGACGCGATCACCGAGGCGGTGCGCCTGTCGGCGCGCTACATCAGCGGCCGCCAGCTGCCCGACAAGGCGATCAGCGTGCTCGACACCGCCTGCGCCAAGGTGGCGCTGGCGCAAAGCGCCACGCCGGCGGCGATGGAAGATATCGCCAAGCTGCTCGAACGCATGGCGCAGGAGATCGCGGCGCTGGAGCGCGAAGCCGCCACCGGCGCCCCGCACACGGCGCGCCTGGCCGAGCTGCGCGCCGTGCGCGACACGAAGCAAGCCGAGCTGCAGGCGCTGCGCCAACGCTTCGAGCAGGAGCAGGCGCTGCATGCGCAGGTGCAGGCGCTGCGCCGCGAACTGGAGGCCGAGGGCGTGGAGCCCGCGCCGCCGGCCGTCAAGCCGCGCGGCAAGAAGGAGGCGCCGCCGGTGCTCACGCCAAAGCAGGCCGCGCTGAAGCGCAAGCTCGACGAGCTGGCCGCCATCCAGGGCGACACGCCGATGCTGCCGCTGCAGGTAGACGGCCACGTGGTGGCCGAGATCGTGGCCGCGTGGACCGGCATTCCGCTGGGCAAGATGGTCAAGGACGAGATCAAGACCGTGCGCGAGCTGCTGCCGCTGCTGCAGCAGCGCGTGATCGGCCAGGTGCATGCGCTGGAGGCGGTGGCGCAGCGCGTGCGTACCTCGCGCGCCCAGCTGGAGGATCCGAACAAGCCCAAGGGCGTGTTCCTCTTCGTCGGCCCGTCGGGCGTGGGCAAGACCGAGACCGCACTCGCGCTGGCCGACATCCTGTATGGCGGCGAGCGCAACCTGATCAGCATCAACATGAGCGAGTACCAGGAGGCGCACAGCGTCTCCGGCCTGAAGGGCTCGCCGCCCGGCTACGTGGGCTACGGTGAAGGCGGCGTGCTCACCGAGGCCGTGCGGCGGCGCCCCTACAGCGTGGTGCTGCTCGACGAAGTGGAAAAGGCGCACCCCGACGTGCTCGAGCTGTTCTTCCAGGTGTTCGACAAGGGCGTGATGGACGACGCCGAAGGCCGCGAGATCGACTTCCGCAACACGCTGATCATCCTCACCAGCAACGTCGGCTCGTCGGCCATCATGCAGGCGTGCCTGAACAAGGCGGTGGACGAACTGCCCGAGCCGGACGCGCTGGTCGAGGCGCTGCGCCCGCAGCTGTACAAGGCCTTCAAGCCGGCGTTCCTGGGGCGCATGAAGACGGTGGCGTACTACCCCATTGCCGACGAGGCCATGCTGGCCATCATCCGGCTCAAGCTGGCGCGCATCGCCGAGCGCGTGCGCGCCAACCACCGCTGCGAGTTCACGCACGACGAGTCGCTGGTGGACGCCGTGTTGGCGCGCTGTACCGAGGTGGATTCGGGCGCGCGCAACGTCGACCACATCCTCAACGGCAGCCTGCTGCCGGAGCTGGCCGACACCGTGCTGGCGCGCATGGCCGAGGGCGAGCCGATCGCGCAGATCAAGGTGAGTGCCGGCAAGGACGGCCGCTTCAAGTACAGGGTGAGCTGATGGACTGGGTGCAGGCCCTGCTCGACGCGCTGGGCGCCGGTGGCCCCACACAGCACCAGCGCCTGCTGCGGCTGACCACGCCGCTCGGCCCCGAGGCGCTGCTGGCCGAGCGTGCCGAGGTGTACGAAGGCATCGGCCCCGAAGGCGGCGACGCGGCGCATGCCGGCCTGCGCATCCGCATGACCGCGCTCAGCACCGACGCGCACCTGCCACTCGACGACCTGGTGGGCCAGCCGGTGCTGCTGGAGCTGCTCACCAGCGCGAGCCGCAGCGAGCTTCGGCCCTGGCATGGGCATGTCACCGCATTCAGCCTGCTCGGCAGCGACGGCGGCCTGGCCCGCTACGAGCTGATGATCGAGCCGTGGTTGGCGTTCCTGCGCTGGCGCACCGACAGCTTCGTGTTCCAAGGCATGACCGTGGTGCAGATCGTGGAGGCGGTGTTCGCGCGCCTTGCAGGCCAGGCCCACCTGGCACCGGCGTGGCGCTGGGCGCTGGCCGACCCCGCCGCGTACCCGCAGCGATCGCTGTGCATCCAGTACCAGGAGAGCGACCTCGCCTTCGTGCAGCGCCTGCTCGCCGAGGAGGGCCTGTTCTGCTGGTTCGAACACGCCGGCGACAAGAGCGCGCCTGCACTGGGCAGCCACACGCTGGTGATCGCCGACCACAACGGAGCGTTCCAGCCGGCAACGCAAGCGCGCGTGCGCTACACCCAGTCCGCCAGCGCGTCGTTCGACGAAGACGGGTTGCAGCAATGGCAGCTGCAGCGCCAGCTGTGCACCGACAGCGTCACCTTGTCCAGCCACGACCATCGCAGCCTGGGCCTGCGCGAGGTGAGCGCCGCGGCACCAGCGGTCAGCGAGCTGCCGCTGCACGCGGTGGACGTGCCCGGCGCCTACGCCTACGAAGACACGGCACAGGGCGAGCGCCTGGCCCAAGTCTGGCTGCAGGCCCTGCAAGCGCGTGTCGAGCAGTGGAGCGGCACCGGCAGCGTGCGCGCCATCGCGCCCGGCAGCACCTTCCAGCTGCTCGACCACCCCGATGCCGACCCCGGCCCCTTCGTCGCGCTGAGCCTTACTCACCGCGCGCGCAACAACCTGAGCGCCGACCACCGCGCGCAGCTGCAGCGCCGCCTGGGTGCGCTGACCCCCTGGCACCACGGCCAGCCACGCGGCGCCAATGCGCAGGACGAGCCGCTGTACCAGTTGCAGCTGCAAGCGCAGCGTAGCGCCACCCCGGTGCGCGCCGCGGCCACCGCGTCGGGCCTGTGCCCCAGGCCCAACGCCCCCGGCGCGCAGACCGCCATCGTCGTCGGCCTAGACGCACCGGTGCACACCGACCGCGACCACCGCGTGAAGGTGCAGTTCCATTGGCAGCGCGGCAGCAACGCCAGCCACGGGCTTGAGCACGACCAGGGCTGCAACGCCCCCGCCAGCGACGCCAGTGGCACCTGGGTGCGCGTGAGCGAGGCACTGGCCGGCGCCAACTGGGGCAGCCACTTCGCGCCGCGCCTGGGCCAGGAAGTGGTGGTGGCGTTTCATGACGGGGACATCGACCGCCCGGTGATCACCGGCGCCGTGTACAACGGCACCGGCCAGGCCCAGGCCAACGGCGGCACCGACGGCCAGGGCAACACCGTGCCCGGCGGCAACGCCGGCGCCACCGGCAACGCGCCGGCCTGGTTTGCGGGCGGGCAGGCGCAGGGCGCGCTGCAAGGCCATCAGCACAACGCCGTGCTCGCCGGCTACAAGAGCCAGGAGCTGGCCGCCAGCCAAAGCGGCACCGGCGGCTACAACCAGTGGGTGCTCGACGACACGCCGCAGGCGCACCGCATCGAGCTGGCCAGCACCACCGCGGCCAGCCGGCTGCAGCTGGGCCACCTGCTGATGCAGCGCGACAACCAGCGCCTGCAGCCGCGCGGCCATGGCTTCGACCTGACGACCAGCGCCTTCGGTGCGGTGCGCGCCGGCTCGGGGCTGCTGATCAGCGCGCATGGCAGGCAGTCCAGCATCACCGCCAGCCAGCAGATGGACACGCGCGAGCCGCGCACCGTGCTGCAGAGCGCGCAGGAGCTGGGGCTGACGCTGGCGCAGAGTGCGCAGCAGCACGAGACCCAGATCAGCGGCGAGCCGCAGCCGAAGGAGCAGGCCAGCTTCAAGGCCCAGGCAGGATTGCTGCAGAGCCTGCAAGCCACCGTAGGCAGCGACGCCGCCAACACCGGCGGAGAGCAACAGATCGGGGGTGGAGAAGGCGTGCGCGCCATCACCGCCCAGCCCGACCTGCTGCTCGCGGCACCCGGCGGCATCGGCAGCTTCACGCCGGCCAGCATGGTAGTCAGCGCGGGCAGCACCACCACTTGGGTGGCCGGGCAGGACATCACGCTCACCGTGCAGCGGCACCACGCGGTGAGCGTGAGCAAGGGCCTGGCGTGGTTCACCTACGGCAAGGCGCAGAACGCCAGCAAGCCCAACCAGGAGACCGGCATCAAACTGCACGCTGCCACCGGCAGCGTGATCGTGCAGGCGGCGCGCGGGCAAAGCACCTGGGCGGCGGACAAGAAGGTGGATGTAGCCAGCACGAGCGACGCGGTGACCGTCGCCTCGCCGCAGCAGGTGCTGCTCAACGGCGCCGGCAGCCAGATCGCCATCACCAACGGCAGCATCACCATCACCACCGGCGGGCCGGCGACGTTCAAGGCGGCGATGCGGGAGTTGACGGGGGCGGCCAGTGCGAGCGCGCCGCTGGCCTTGCCGAAGCCGAACCCACTGAGAGGTTGTGCGCAATCGCTGCAGGCGGCGCAGGCGTCACAGGCCGCCGTGGTGGCGCTGAGCTGAGGCATGAACGCTCGCACCCACGCACTCTCCGACGCGCTGCACCGCCGCGCGATCGACGCGCACAACGGCATCGTGTGGCTCGCGCTCGACGGGCGCACCCCCGCCGAGCAGGCACGCAGTGAGTTGCGTCAGGCGTTGCAGGCGCACGAGGCCGTCACCGTCGCGCTCCCCCATCCTCAGGTGGACGAGCGGCTGTACCCCGCGTGGTTCCGGCTTGACGCCAACCGGTCGAGCGACAGCGCCATCCTGCAGTTGAGCATCGAGATCGCGCTGGACGAACTTGACCCACGGGCGTTGCGCCAAGGCGGGGGCCGGGAGGTCGCTGGGTGGCTTGCGCTGGCCGACGGCGCCGCGCCGAGCGAGGCCGCGTCGCACCTTGGTCGCCAGATGATCCAACGGCACAACCTGCACGCCATGCTGCTGCGGTTGCACGACCCTGCAGTGCTGTGGTGGCTGTGGCAAGGGCTGGAAGCCGTGCAGCGTGCAGCCATGCTTGGAGACGTGGTCACGTGGTGGCTACTGAGTCCACTGGGCGAACTGCACCTGCTCGACCGGCCGTCGGAAACCGAGAGCGACACCCTGACCCTCGACGAGCGCCAGTGGGGAGAGGTGTCCGTGATCGCCGCGATGAACCGCGTTCTACGCAACCTCGACGGGCGGCCCGACCTACAGACCTTGCGCACAGTGCGGCGTGCCGCACGCCGCACGCACGCGCATGGCCTGACCGACACCGGCGACCAAGCCGCCTTTATTCTCCATGCACTGCAAGTGCATCCTGAGTTCGACAGCCACCCGCTGCTGCTGGGCCTGTTGCAGCGTCGGCAGCCGGACGAGTTCTATGCAGGACTTGTCGCGGCCGAGCTGACCGATGCGGCGTGGCGCCAAGTGCAACGCGACTGCGCCACACTGACCCAACTTGCATGAGCCCAAACGCTTTCCTTTGCGACAACTGCAACGCGGCCGGGTTGCCAATCCTGCCGGTTCGCTATGTGCCGGTGCCCAACAGCGTGAAGCAAGGCGTGCCGGGCTGGGCCAGCGGGGACCGCGTCACCAGTGTGCCTTTGGGCAGCGAACTTCACTACGCGCTGCGCACGCTGAGAGCCGGCTACGTGTACCTCTTCTATTCGAAGAACGCGCGCGGGGCCAACTTGTGGGAGTGCTATGCGGTCACGGAGGACGGTTGCCTCGTCAAGACGCCTGACCCGCTGATGGCGCCTCCGTCGCCTGCACCAACGGTTCAATGTGCACGGCTGGGCCACGCCAACGCGGTGCTGCACCACCTTCTGATCGAGCGCCCCGAGAAGTGCGGCACCACGTGGATAGCCTTCAGCGACCACAAATGGAGCGAGGAGGCGCTGAAGGAATACACCGCCAACGCGGCATTGCGCAGCGCACGAATGCAGACGCTGGAGCCGGCGGCCATGGCCGCTGGTGCCAAGAACCCACATGGCACGCCGGCGGTAGCCGCTGCGTTGGAAGAAGTGATCGAATATGCGGCTGCCTTCAGTACCTCGTGGCTTCCGCACGACGTTCAGGTGAGCGGCTTTGCCAAGGAGGATGGCAGCTTTGATGCGGCGGCCCTCGTCAAAGTCGCCACGCGGTACCGCTGGCATCAGCGGCAAGGCGCTGCCGCGAGCGATGTGAAGCTCATGCAGTTGCGTGCCAAGAAGCTGGATGGGTCGAGCAACACGCCCCATGTACTCGCGCTGTGGGACGCTATCGGCGTTGCGCACGAACTCAACGGCTTTCGCAACGATGCCGCCGGACGCATCGCCTTGTACAGCCAGACGCGGGAGCTGCAGATCGCCTGCTGCAACTACCTGCAAGAACTCAAGACCGCCGCAGCGGGCGCGGCGGAAGCGGACCTGGAGGCGCAACGCCGGCTCGCGTTCAGCGTGACGGCGCAGCGCCAGCAGGGCAGCGGCGAAGGCATGCGCAAACTCGCGGCGCAGCACCCCAACGACCCGCGCTATGCCGAAGCCGCGCAGTTGCAGACCCAATGGGAGACCGAGGAGGTCCCCAGCCATTACAGCCAGCGCATGTACCTGGTGCTGCAACACTATCCCGCGGCCACGTGGCGCAGCGAGATTGACAGGCTCAAGCAGGAAGTCGATGGTTACCTCGCCACCCGAGGCCCCAACCACCAGAAGGACCTGGCGCAGGCGCGGCTTCAGTCGTGGGGCCGGTTCGAGAAGTACCTTGCTCCCGGCGCGCCCGACGCGTTCAAGCGCAACTGGGATGCGTTTTTGGACAGCGCCGACAAGCTCATCGACGCCCGCACGGAAGTTCTCGTGCGCTGGCTGGAAGCGTCGCTATTCCTCGACACGCTCGAAGACTGTCGCCCCGGCAACGTCGTTGATGGTGTCATCTTCGAAGACAAGGTCGGCGATGCCATCTTCGGCATCGGCTCCAGCGCATCGGGGGCGAAGAAGCTGGATGCCTGGGTGCGCGAGGCGCGTGCGAGCGTGCGCGGCAACCTGCTGTGGCGGGCCATTGCGCTGAACCAGAAAGAAGGCGTGGCCGACGTGGACGCGGCGCTGAAGGCTGCAGAAGCTGCGCGCACCGAGCGAAGGGTCGCCGATGCGTTCAACGTCGAAGGCGCCCTCTACAAGGTCGGCAAAGGCTTGTTCGGCGTGCACAAGAACGCGGCGAGTATCTACAAGGACAACGGCGATGCGCTCGCCACGACGGGTAGCGCTGCATTTGGCGCGCGCCTCAAGCCCGTGCGCACCCGGGAGATCGACAGGATCCTCACCACGGCAGGCGACGCGATCCTGCGCCACTTCAAGATCGACGGCATCGCGGACCACCTGTGCGAGAAGATCGTGCAGCACATGCTCAGCGTGCGCGCACTCATCACGCCCGAAGACTCGCGCACGCTTGTCGTCATTCAGGCAGCAGATGAGCCGGCAGCGCGCGGCAAGCTGCTGCGCCGCCTGGCGGCGGCCGACACGTTCATGGCGCATGCGAGCGAGGAAATGCGTGCCGCGCAAAGCGAACGCCTGAAGGCCGCATGGGAGCGCATCAAGCTCGGCGGTGAGAACAAGATCCGCGGGCCGCGCATCGCGGCGCTGATGCTGATGGCCGAAACCTTGAACTTCAACAAGCTGCTGTACGACTGCTACAAGAAGAACGACTGGAAGAGCTGGACCTCGCTGGCGGCCTCGGGCATGACCATCGCCAGCGGGCTGCTGGATCTCGCGTCGGGTCCGGTGAAAGAAGAACTGGCGAAGCTGGGCGACAAGGGCGCGGCCAGTTGGAGCATCCAAAGGCTCAAACTTGCTGGTGGAGTGTTGAGCGCTGGGGCTACGGCGATTGGGGCGGTTTGGGATGGGGTGAGTGCTAGCGAGCAATATGAGAAACAGCGCTATGCGATGGTCGCGCTCTACTTCTCGAAAACCGTTGTCGGTATCGCCAGCGCCAGCCTAACTTTGGCGACCACGTTTACCCACGCTGCTCCGCTTCTGGGCAAGCTATTCAAGCGCGAGGCCGTGCAAGGTGCGGCTGAAGCCGCAAGTGCGCGCGCCGCTGCTGTCATCAGTGCGCGGGTTCTGTTTATGTCTGTTGGGGCATGGCTGAACGTCATTGTCTTCGGCATCCAGATCATCATATGGATGCAACCTGACGACTTGCAGGTGTGGTGTGAACAATGCGCGCTTGGCAAGAAGCCGAACAGCGACTGGGACGTAGAGAAGCAGTACGAGGAACTCGAGAAGGCTCTCAAGGCGATTGGTGTGACATGACGGATTTCGTACCTCAACCGAACGCGCATGGACTGGTGAGGCTGACCGGCACCATTCGCAATCTCAAGGTGGCGCGAAGTAGCGCCAGCTTTGTGCTCACTGCGAACGACCAATCGAAGCTCGGCATCTTGGCTGTGGCAAGCGCACTCGCCGGGCTTGACGGTCAGGCCGCGACCGCGTCGCACTACGCGAGTGACCTGGAAGAAACTGCTGACCACCTCGAATTTGAGTTGAACGGGCGGCAAGTCAAGGGCTGGATGTGGCGCTGTCCATTTAGGGAGGGCGATGTCGTGAATGTTGCCGCGGAGAAGGTGAGCGATCATTGGGAAGCGTTCGGCATCGCGCGTCCTGCCGATCGCACTGTGGCGCTATATCCGCATTGCTCTCGCGGCCGAGCAACTCACTTCAAGAATGCGTTCAAGTGGTGGCTCCTTCTCGGAGGAGGATTCCTCGGAGTGGTCGGCGTGCCTCTGCTACTTCTGATTGCGCGGGGCAGTACAGAAGTATTTCAGCATCGAGAGATTTGGTATGGGTTCGCCGCGCTTATGGCTTCGTTTGGCGTCATGACGTTCTTCCTTGCGCGAAAGTGGTTTCCGTTCGTACGCATTGCCGAGAGAATCTTTGGCGCTCTCGGCCTACCTGACCCTGCGAATATTGATCTCGTAAAGAGTTCTAAGCAGCAGCGCAAGCCAGGTGATCCAGGCGAATTCGGCACCTTTTACTTCCGCTATTGAGGATGCTTGGGTTGGCAGAGAAGCAACTCGACAACGGGGCTGCGCGTGCGCATTCCGCATTGGATAGGGTATAGGGTTGAACGACGAGCGGATCAGTTTTCGCTCAGAGGAAGGAACCTTGCCGTTCCCTTTATTGCAGGGCTCTTCGCTTTGGTGATGGCGCTCCTCGGGGGCGCCGGGGCCACGGCGCATGTCGCTTGACGGATTACGTACCTCAACCGAACGCGCACGGACTGGTGAGGCTCACCGGCACCATTCGCAATCTCAAGGTGGTGCGAAGTAGCGCCAGTTTCGTGCTCACTGCGAACGACCAATCGAAGCTCGGCATCTTGGCTGTCGCCAGCGCACTCGCCGGGCTTGACGGCCAGGCCGCGACCGCGTCGCATTCCGCGAGCGACCTTGAAGAAGCTGCAGACTACCTCGAGTTTGACTTGGGGAGAGAGCCCGTGAAGGGATGGGTATGGCGTAGCCCGTTCAAAGAAGGCGACACGGTGTTTGTCGCCGCGGAGAAGGCGCAACACCACTGGGAGGCGTTTGGTATTTCACGGCCTTCTGATCGCACTGTCGCACTCTACCCGCACTGTTCGCGTGGAAGGATTGCCCATTACAAGAATGCATTCAAGTGGTGGCTATTGGGCGGTGGAGGTGTCATTGTCTTCATCGGGCTCCCGTTTGGGTATTTTGGATTTCGAGAGGACTTCTTTACGTTGCGCGGTCCGTGGGTTGTCTATGCCGGATTGATGATCTTTTTTGGCGTCATGACCTTTTTCCTTACGCGAAAGTGGCTGCCGTTTGTTCGCGTCGCTGAGAAGGTCTTCGGCGTCCTCGGACTGTCTGATCCTGCAAGCATTGACCTCGGTGAGAGCTCCAAGCGGCAGCGCAAGCCAAGTGACCCGGGGCGGGTTCGGCACCTTCTACTTCCGCTATTAGCCCGTGATCTGGTTATTCGAGAGGTGAGGAGGAGATCATGGGATGGGAAGGCAACGCGAACATGAACTCGGCACACCATAAAAGAGCGGGACCTCGCTGGCGGCCTCCGGCATCACCATCGCCAGCGGCCTGCTGGATCTCGCATCGGGTCCGGTGAAAGAAGAACTGGCGAAGCTGGGCGACAAGGGCGCGGCTGAGCATCCAACGGCCAAAGCTTGCTGGCGGGGTGTTGAGCGCTGGGGCTACGCCGATTGGGGCGGTTTGGGATGGCGCGAGTCTCGTGGAATATGCGAGACAGAAACGACATGGCTGGCGATGCTCTACGGGTCAAAGGCCGGCCTCGGAGCCATCAGTGCCGGATCCGCCCTTGCCACAACGTTCACCCATGCAGCCCCCTTCTTGGAAAACCGGTGAAGCGCATGCCAGCGGCTCACTGTGGTTGGCGTCGTCACGACGGCCCTGCCTCGCATGGCCTACAACCTCGTTGCCAAGTTCACAGGCGGCCGAGCACGAGACCCGGCCATGAGTGGGCGTAGTACGCTGTGGCCGCGGGCGCGGGAGGGCGCCCGTTTCCACTTCTTCGCTCCCGGCGCGCAGGAGGCGCCCGAACACCATGAAATTCCCCATTTCCGCTTCCGAAGGCGGCATCGCCTCGCGTCTGGGCAGGTTTGCCGTCGGCGCTGTCGTGCTCGGCGTGGTGCTCGTCGTCGTGTGGCCGTTCTATTCGGTCCCCACCGGCAGTCGCGGCGTGGTCACGCAGTTTGGCAAGATCGTCGGCATCGAGGGCGAGGGCCTGGCGGTGCTGCCGCCCTGGCAGAAGCTGTCCAACTTCAGCATTCGTGCCGAGGCCGCTGACATTGAGAACGCAGAGGGCAGCACCAGCGACCAGCAGCCGGTGAAGGTGAGCATGAGGGTGCGCTACAGCATCGCCACCGACCGCGTGGCAGAGGTGTTCGAGAAGTACTCGCACGACGGTAACCTGTCGTCCTACGTGCAAACGGCCACACAGGAGGTGTTCAAGGCCGTGACTGCCAAGTACACCGCTCCTGATCTGATCGCCCAGCGCGCCAAGGTATCGTCTGACATCAATGAGGCCTTGCGCGTGAAGCTCACGCTCTATGGTGCGCAGGTGATCAACATCGACATGCGCAACTTCGCGTTCTCCGAGTCGTACATGCATGCAATCAACGACAAGGTCACGCAGGAACAACTGCGCCTGGCCGCCGAGAACAAGCTGAAGACGGTGGAGGCCGAGCAGAAGCAGAAGGTGGCCATCGCCGAAGCGGAAGCCAACGCGCGCAAGGCGCAGGCCGACGGCGAAGCCTATGCCAACCTGGCCATCGCCAAGTCGCAGGCCGAGGCGCTGCGCCTGCAGAACGCGGCGCTGGCGCAGAACAAGGATGTGCTGGAGTTGCGCCGAATCGAGGTCGAGCGCACGAAGGCGGACAAATGGAACGGCCAGTTGCCGCAAGCCATCTACGCTGGCGCGCCGATTCCGTTCCTCAACGTCGCCAAGTAGCGCAGGCGTTGGCGGATGGCGGGTTTACGCCGCCACCATGCTCCCCTCCCGCACCACCACCTCGCCCCGCAACGAATGCGGCAGCGCCTGCGTGATGGTCACGCCCACCATCTGCCCCACCAGCCGCGGCTGGCCCTTGAAGTTGACGATGCGGTTGCACTCGGTGCGGCCCATCAGCTCGTTGGCGTCCTTCTTCGACGGCCCTTCCACCAGGATGCGCTGCACGGTGCCCACGCGTGAGGCGCTGATGCGCTGCACGTTGGCCTCGATGGTGGCCTGCAGGTGCTGCAGGCGCTTGAGCTTCACGGTTTGCGGCGTGTCGTCGTGCAGCGCGGCGGCGGGGGTGCCGGGGCGCGGGCTGAACACGAAGCTGAAGCTGGCGTCGTAGCCCACGTCCTCGATCAGCTTCATCATCTTCGCGAAGTCGTCCTCGGTCTCGCCGGGGAAGCCCACGATGAAGTCGCTGCTGAGGCTGATCTGCGGGCGCACCGCGCGCAGCTTGCGGATCGTGCTCTTGTATTCGAGCGCGGTGTAGCCGCGCTTCATCGCCATCAGGATGCGGTCGCTGCCGTGCTGCACCGGCAGGTGAAGGTGGCTCACGAGTTTGGGCACCGCGCCGTACACGTCGATCAGGCGCTGCGTGAACTCGTTGGGGTGGCTGGTGGTGTAGCGGATGCGCTCGATGCCGGGGATCTCGGCCACGTACTCGATCAGCAGCGCGAAGTCGGCGATCTCGCTCGTGTCGCCCATCTTGCCGCGATAGGCGTTCACGTTCTGGCCCAGCAGCGTCACTTCCTTCACGCCCTGGTCGGCCAGGCCGGCCACCTCGGTGAGCACGTCCTCGAACGGGCGGCTCACCTCCTCGCCGCGGGTGTAGGGCACCACGCAGTACGAGCAGTACTTGCTGCAGCCTTCCATGATGCTCACGAAGGCGCTGGCGCCCTCCACGCGCGCCGGCGGCAGGTGGTCGAACTTCTCGATCTCGGGGAAGCTGATGTCCACCTGCGCGCGCTGCTGCCGCTGGCGCGCCTCGATCATCTTGGGCAGGCGGTGCAAGGTCTGCGGGCCGAACACGATGTCGACATACGGCGCGCGCTCCACGATCGCCGCGCCTTCCTGGCTGGCCACGCAGCCCCCCACGCCGATCAGCACGCCATTCTTCTTGAGATGCTTCACGCGGCCGAGGTCGCTGAACACCTTCTCCTGCGCCTTCTCGCGCACCGAGCAGGTGTTGAACAGGATCAGGTCGGCCTGCTCCGGGT
>CAMLIZ010000032.1 GCA_946480245.1 uncultured Pseudomonadota bacterium | reverse complement strand
CGCTGGCAGGTGCTGGCGCCGGGGCTGGAGCCGGAGCAGGTGCTGGAGCCGGAGCAGGAGCAGGAGCCGGAGCAGGAGCAGGAGCAGGAGCAGGAGCAGGAGCAGGTGCTGGAGCCGGGGCTGGAGCGGGTGCGGGTGCTGGCGCCGGAGCGGGAGCCGGTGCTGGCGTGCGCCGCCGTTGCCAGTGCCACGACAGGCTTTCGATCTGGGCGGTGCCATCGGCAGCGCTTGCGGTGGGCGCCGTGGACGTGTCGCCACTCCCGCCGCCGCCGCAGGCGGAGAGGGACGCGACCGAGGCGGCCAGGGAGGATAGGAGAAGGAAGCGGTACGACGGACTGCGATTCATGTACTTCACCAGACTGCTATGGGAATACGCCGGGCATGGCGACTGCTACAAACCACTCAGGCGGAGCTAACCAGTGAGGGACACCGGGCGACATCACCACCGAGCGAAGGAGCCCCGACATCAGCGCGTTGCCATCCTTGTGGCTGAAAGGGATGTCAGAGTCATCGGCGAAGTACAGCAAGCGTAGAGGGGTGTTCTGTTAACCAGTCGGCCAAGTTGTAACTTGTGGTGGCTGTAGCCGACTGAAACAGGAGCCTTGGTCGGCCGACTCCACGTAACCGGCATGAGCCGCGCTGCCGGCCGCGCTCGTTGTTACAAAGAGGGGTTGTGAGCCTTGCCCGGCGGCCCCCGTCATTACTCGGACTTACGCCACGCCTTCCCCTAAATGGGGGAAGAGCGCCCTATCCCGCCCCGAAGATGGAGGGGCGCAGGCAAAGGGAAGCGCAGCCACAATGCGCCTCATGCTCGGCGTCGCACGAGTGGATTGCTGCGCGCTCACTTCGCTGGCTCGCCGGCACAGGCGCCGACCCATGGATGGAGGGGGAATGCTGATTTTCAGGGGCTGGGCGTACCGGGCCGTTGCGGTGGTGCGCCTGGAGCAGCCGGAATGCTGAAGCGCCACCACGCGCCGCTCGGGGGTTCTGCTGATGTTCCGGCTTGGTGGGAGCCGCTGTTCGAGGCTTCGCACTGCAAGTCGATCTTCCTTTCGCGCGACTGGATGCGCAGTTGGATCGATGTGTACGGCCGTGACTTCAGGGGTGAGTGGGTTCACTGGACGCATGAAGACCAGGTGATAGGCGGGTGTCTCGTCCTGGAGCGCGTGGTGCGCGTGAAGGGCGTGCCGTTGCGGTCGCTGTTCATCAACGCCACTGGTTTGGCCGCGCAGCCGACCCCCTTGGCCGAGTTCAACGATGTCCTTCACCTCGCGCCTCATCGCGCCGCCATCGCAGCGGATCTGGCGCAGTGGCTCGCGCGTCGCCCATGGACCCGGTGCTTTCTCTCGGGGTACGAGGACGGCAGCTTGTTCGCCGTCCTCGCGCCGCAGTTGGAGTGCGCTGAACGCGAGTGTGAAACGAGGCCGGCGCCCTATGTCGACCTGCGGCGCTTCGGTGACCGCAGCTTCGATGCCGCATTCACCGGCAATACCGGCACTCAAGTGCGCAAGAACCGCCGGCTCTACGAGGGGCGTTTCGGCGCGCTGTCCGTGCGCCCCGCTGCGAGCATGCAAGAGGCGTTGCGCTTCTTCGACGAAATGACGCGCCTCCACGTCGCGCGATGGCAGGCTCAGGGCGAGAGCACGACGTTCTCGTCGCGCTCGGTGCTCGACTTCCACCGCCTGCTGATCCGGCGCCTGTGGGAGCAAGGCTGTGTCGAAGTCGTGCGGGTGGGCGGGGAGCGGGACGTGATCGGCTACCTCTACAACTACCTGCTCGGAGGGAAAGTGTTCTTCTTCCAGTCCGGCTTCGACTATGAACACGAAGCGGCCCGCAGCCCGGGCATGCTCACGCACGCGCTTGCGATCGATCACTACCGGCAGCGCGCGTTGGGTGAATACGACTTCCTGGCAGGCGACGCACGCTACAAGCGGTCGCTTGCCCACGCTCATCGAGATCTGCACTGGACCATCCTCTACAAGAAGCAGCTCTGGGCTCGTGCCTTTCTCTTGGGCCGGCGCTGGTGGTCGCGCTGGTCGGATCGCAAGGCGCTGCCGGAGGCTGCCTGAGGGCCAAGCATGATCCGACGTCACTTGGCCCGTGCCCTGCATCTGGTGTCGCTGTGGTCGGGGCACGGTCTGCGGCGTGCCAAGGCGCAAGCGGGTCCGCGGATCCTCATGTATCACGGTGTGGGCGAGGCGGGGCCGAGCCCGCAGGCGTTCGCCTGGCAATTGGCCCTGCTGCGTAGGGAGTTCGAGGTCTTGTCGCTGCCGGATCTGCTCTCACGCCGTGCGGCGGGGCGGTTGAACGGCCCGGAAGTCGCGCTCACCTTCGACGACGGGGTGCGCAACCACGTGAGTGCCGCGTACCCGTTGTTGCGCGAGTTCCGCGTCCCCGCCACCTTCTTTGTTTGCCCGGGTTTGATTGAGTCCGGGCAATGGATATGGAACATGGAAATGCGCTGTCGCTTGCGCCTGCTCTCAGAGCGCGAGCGGCACGCCCTTGCGGAGCAGCTGCGCAGTCCGGGCCGCGGCGTCGAGGACATCGTGCGTCACGCCAAACAGCTGGATCTACCGCGCCGCCAGCAGATTCAGGCCAAGGTGAATGCCGCCACCCGGCAGTTCTCTCCGTCGGAGCAGCAGGTGGACCGTTATGCGCCTGCGACCTGGGAACAACTGCAGCAGCTCGACCCGGCAATCATCACGATCGGCAGCCACACGCTGGACCACCCCATCTTGCCCACCTTGCCCGCAGCGCAACTGGAGGTGGAGATCGGCGGCAGCCGGCAGGCGCTGGAGACGCGCCTGCAGCGCCCCGTGGATCTGTTCTGCTACCCCAACGGGGACAGCGACCCGCGGGCGCAGGCGTCGGTGCGCCGCCATTACAGCGCCGCTGTGACCACCGTGCCCGGTGTTGTGACTCCCGCCGACGACAACTGGCTGCTGCCGCGCATTCCTGCCGGCCATACGCAAGCCTTGTTCATGCGGCGCCTGTACCGGCACAGCGCATAGCTGACGCTAGGGTCGCGGCGCAGGCAGCAGGCGAGAAGGTACGACGATGCGCGCCGCGGTTCGGACGACGTCGCGCGGGTGCGCACCGTAGCGCAGACCGCGCCACAGCAGCGAGAACCCACGCAGCTTGTCAGCCGCACCGATCGCGCGTGCCGCCGACACATAGGACTGTGCATAGCGACGCTCGAACAACGGTCGGCATTGGCTGTGGATGGCTGGATCGGTCGCGCGCACGCGATCCAAGATTGCGATTGTCTCCATCTGCATCGTGCCGCCCACCGCAGCCTTGCTCATTTGCGTCTCGCTGAGTCGATAGCGCAGCAGTGGCGCATCGATGAATGCGAACTCACCCAGCCGGGAGAGGCGGATGAAGAAGTCGTAGTCGGAGCTGTAGCGCAGCGACGCGTCGCACTCGCCCGCTGCCGTCAGCAATGATCGGCGAAACATCACCGTGGGCGGATGCACGAAGTTGCCCTCTAGCAGCGTTGGGTAGACCTTCCCCCGGCGCACCTCCACGGGAAGGCGGGTGGTTGCGCTCGGCGCAGGCTCCAGGCTCCCGCGCTGCGGGTATATCTTCGGCAAGCCACCCAATCGTTGCGGCGCCTTGTAGTACGCACACAAATGCGCGGGGTCCTCGTCGTTGCCCTGCGTCCGGAATGCACTGAAGTTGCTGGAGACCAGGGCCACGTCGGGGCAGGTGTCCAGTACCTGGCCCTGTAGCAGCAGGCGATCCGGATGGCAGAGGTCGTCGGCATCCATCCAGGCGATGTAGCGGCCCGCCGCCTCGCGCATGCCAGTGTTACGTGCCTTGGCCAGGCCACCGTTCGGCTGCCTTACGACCCTGATGCGGGGGACGAACCGCGCGAGAACGGCCGCGGTGCTGTCAGTGCTGCCATCGTCGACCACCAGCACCTCCACGCTGGCAGCGCTTTGTGCCAGGCAGCTCTCCAGTGTGGCTCCGATCGTCTCCGCGCAGTTGTAGGCGGCGATCGCGATCGTGACAGTGGGCTGGTCCGACGGTGACATGGTAGGGGGCCTTGCGGCGCTAGCGGCCAGCATAGCCGAGCCCAAACGGAGGCGGACGGCGCAGCGGCCCCCGAGGCGAGGGGCGGAACCGTCACACGTTCCTACCCCCTTCCTGGGTGCGCGTGAAGAGGCCCCCCGTGATCGAGGGGTCTCGTCCCCCGGGGTGAAGGGTGTGCCCTCGAGCTTACGGCTGTAAGAATCTGTTCCAGCTTGCTCGTATGGGTGCGAGTGCTGCGGATCAAGCGGCGCCGCAACGGGAAGCCAGAGGGTCAAGAGCGGGAGGGAAACCGTGTTTCGCATATTTCAGCATCGCGCTGCAGTTGGTTCATTGCTGGGCGCCTTGATCGACGGCGCGTTCGGCTTTGTGGCCGTCCTGCTGGCCGCCGACACGAGCCAGGTTCTGCCGCTCCTGCAGTCATCCACGGTTTCCGGTCATCCGCAGCTCGTGTCCACGGCCTTCGGCTTTGCAATGGTGATGACGCTGCTGCCCTCGTTCTTCGGGCTGCATCGTCATGCCGATCTGTCCCTGCCTACCGCGCTGGTGCGCCTGAGCGTCGCGGCCGCGGTCGGAGGTTTGCTGACACACCTGGCCGTCACGGTGGGCGGCGCGCGCCTGATCGACGCCCAGGTGCTTGGGCTGGCGGCGCTGTACATGGTCGTCGGCCTTGTGATCTTGCGCAGTCTCAATGGAGTGCTGCAGCAAGTGATCGGCCTGCCTCGTGTGCTCGTCGTCGGTACAGGCGACGAAGCGCGCAGCGTCGAGCGCGAGCTGGCTACCAACGCCAAGGTGCGCTGCCACGTCGTCGGCTTCTATCCCACGGCCGTCGGTGCGGACTGCGCCGTCAATACACGCAAGGTGCTGAACGGCGAGCAGTCGCTGGCGGCGCTGGTGCGAGAGCAGCGCGTGGACGAGATCATCGTGGCCGTGCGCGAACAGCGCGGGGGCGTGATGCCGATGGACCAACTCGTGATGTGCCGCTCGCAAGGCATTCGGGTCATGGACCTGGCGGGCTTCTACGAGCGGACCAAGGCAGAAGTGCACGTGGACAGCCTCAAGGCGAGCTGGCTTGTCTATGGTCACGGTTTCGTGCAGGGCGTGGGGCGGCGTTTCGCCAAGCGGGTATTCGACATCGTCACCTCGTCGATCCTGCTGGTGCTCACTGCGCCGTTGCTGTTGTTGACCGCCCTGGCCATCAAGCTGGACAGCCCGGGTCCGGTGTTCTACCGGCAAGAGCGCGTGGGTCTGGGCGGTCGTTCGTTCTGGTGCATCAAGCTGCGCAGCATGCGCACCGACGCGGAGAAAGACGGCGTTGCGCGCTGGGCCACCAAGAACGATTCTCGCGTCACACGCGTGGGGGCGTTCATTCGGAAGACGCGCATCGACGAGTTGCCGCAACTGATTAGCGTGCTGCGCGGTGAGATGAGCATGGTGGGCCCGCGCCCGGAGCGTCCCTCCTTCGTGGAGGAGCTGCGCAAGGCGATTCCCTACTATGACCTGCGGCACAGCATCAAGCCGGGCCTCACCGGTTGGGCGCAAGTGCGCTACAGCTACGGTGCGTCGCTCGAGGATGCACGTCGCAAGCACCAGTTCGACCTGTACTACGTGAAGAACAACTCGCTCTGGCTCGATCTGATCGTGCTGATCGAAACGGTCACGGTGGTGCTGTTTCGCGAAGGCGCACAATAATCAGTTAAGGTCGAAGGAGGAGGTGCTTCGATGGAATTTTTGCGATTTCCGGGCGCGGGTAGGCGCTGGTGGTTGATGCTGGCGTCGCTGCTCACGGTGTTGCTGGCCGGCTGTGCGTCCAGCGGTAGCCACCCTCTTGCGCCTACGCTCGCGGATACGCCGCAGCTGCGCTACAAGATTGGGCCACTGGACACGTTGAACGTGGTGGTATGGCGCAATCCCGAGCTGTCGATGGTGCTCACGGTGCGTCCCGACGGCCGCATTTCTACCCCTCTTGTCGAAGACACCCTCGCCGCCGGACGCACGCCCGCTGAACTCGCACGCGACATCGAGAAGTCGCTGGGCAAGTTCATTCGTGACCCGGTAGTCACTGTCGTGGTGAGCGGCTTCCAAGGCACGTTTTCGGAGCAGATTCGCATCGTCGGTGAGGCGGCCAAGCCGCAGTCGGTGCCCTACCGGCAGGACATGACGATCCTGGACGTGATGATTCAGGCAGGAGGTCTCACGGACTTTGCCGACGGCAATGGCGCCGTGCTGGTGCGCGGCGCCGAGGGCGGCAAGCAGTACAGCCTGCGACTCAAGGACCTGCTCAAGCGGGGCGACATTTCGGCCAACGCCGCAGTGCAGCCGGGCGACATCGTCATCGTTCCGCAGAGCTGGTTCTAAGCAGAGCCTGCGCCGACATGCAATTGCGAGCCGCGGGCGCAGGCGAATGTGCGCGGGGCGCTGCTGTGCTCTGTGCAACCCATAGGTGATCAGATGAACGACCTTCTGCAGCACGTTGCGAGCGAGCTGCGCAGCATGTGGAAGTACCGCTGGATCGGCGCAGCAGTTGCCTGGTCCATCGGCATCGTCGGCGCCGTGGCTCTGTTGTTCGTGCAGGACCGCTACGAGGCGTCGGCGAAGATCTACGTGGACACGCAGACGGTGCTGAAGCCGCTCATGACCGGTCTTGCCTTCCAGCCCGACGTCGAGCAGCAGGTAAAGATGTTGGCGCGCACCTTGATCTCGCGCCCGAACGTTGAGCAACTGATGAAGTCGCCCGTCGTTGGCCTGCCGCAACCGGAGCCGGCGCGTTACGACTACGAGGTCGAGAAGCTCAAGGACAAGATCAAGTTCATTCCGAGCGGCAACGGCAATCTCTATTCGGTTTCGTACCGAGACGTCGATCCAAACCGCGCCCGGCGGCTCGTGGAGAGCCTCGTCAACCTCTTCGTCGCCTCAAGCTCTGTTGCGAAGCAGCGCGATTCCAACGAGGCCAGCCGTTTCATCGAGGAGCAGATCAAGTCCTACGAGAGCAAGCTGACGGAAGCGGAGAACCGGGTCAAGGACTTCAAGCTGCGCAACTTCGGCGTCACCGGCATGGGAAGCCAGGACTACTTCTCGCGGATGGCGTCGCTGTCCGATGAGGTGGCCAAGTTGAAGCTGGAATTGAGTGCGGCGGAGCAGTCGCGCGATGCGCTGCGCAAGGAGCTGTCGCACGAGGATCCCCAATTGCCGCCCGAGTCGTTGCCCAGCGCCGGTGCCGGCCCGGCCAAGACCGAGACCGAGGCGCGTCTGGATGCGCAGCGGCGCCTGCTTGATGACTTGCTGCGCCGCTACACCGAGGTCCATCCCGACGTGGTGGCCGTGCGCCGCACGATTACGCAGCTCGAGGCCCAGCGCCGCCAGGAGGAGGCCGTGTCCAGCAGCAAGGGCCGGGGCAATGCGGCAACGAATCCGGTCTACCAGCGACTTCGCGTGTCGCTCGCCGAGGCCGAGGCATCGGTCGCGTCTCTAAGGACGCAGGTTGCCGTGCAACAGGGCCGGCTCGACCAAATCCGGGCCACGGCCACACGCATTCCGCAGGCCGAAGCGGAGTTGGCGCAGCTCAATCGCGACTACGACATCATGCGCAAGAACTACGACCAGTTGGTCGCGCGCAGGGAGGCGGCGTCGCTTGGCGTGAAGATCGACGAAACGTCCGGGCTCGCGGACTTCCGCCTGGTGGATCCGCCGCAGGTCGCACCGAAGCCGGTGGCACCCAGTCGCCGGATGCTGGCGGCATTGCTCGTGATCGTGGCCCTCGCCGCGGGTGCCGGCGTGGCGTATGGTCGGGTGCAGTTGCAGCCCACCGTTGCCGACGCCCGGGCGCTGCGCGAGCTGACACGCCGCCCGGTGCTCGGCACCATCGGCATGCTGGTGGATGATCGGATGCGCGCCTTGGCGCGCCGCGACATCAGCATGTTTGCGGGTGCAATCGGCTTCTTCCTTCTGCTGAATGCCGTGTGGATTGTCTGGCTGGGCCGGGCGGCGAAGTTCTAGATCGGGCGGCCATGAACATCATCCAGCAAGCCACCAAGCGTCTCGAGGAACTGCAGCGGGCAGGCGTGGAGGTGCCCTGGGCGGCCGCCGGCTTCAAGAAGCCGCCGGTTTCCGATGTCGCTGGCACGGTAGCGCCGTTACGGCCCGTCGAGCCGACCGTGGAGGCCGGCCCCGCCGAACCCCCGAGCAGCCGTCGCTCGCGCCAGGTCGAGCTGGATCTCGAGCGGCTGGCGCGGATGGGCTATTGCGTGCCGGCGAACGCCCGCTCGCCGCTGGCGGAGGAGTTCCGCATCGTCAAGCGGCCCCTGCTGAAGAATGCGTCCCTAGAGGGCGAGGCGGCGATCCAGAGGGGCAACCTCATCATGGTCACCAGCTCGCTTGCGGGCGAGGGCAAGACCTTCACGTCGCTGAACTTGGCACTGAGCATCTCGATGGAGGTGGATCGGTCGGTGTTGTTGGTCGATGCCGACGTCATTCGCCCAATGGTGCTGCAGCGGCTGGGCATCGAGGCCGACAAGGGCTTGATGGACGTGCTGCGCAATCCCTCGCTGGATCTTTCCGAAGTTCTGTTGCGCACCAACATTCCCAAGCTGACGGTGCTGCCGTCGGGCTTGGGCGGCCCCAACGCCACTGAGATGCTGGCCAGCGAGGCCATGCAGCAACTGCTGAACGAACTGGCCACCAAGTACTCGGATCGCATCGTGATCTTCGATGCGCCGCCCTTGCTGCTGGCCACCGAGTCGCATGTGCTTGCCTCTCACCTGGGCCAAGTGGTGGTGGTGGTCGAGGCGGGCGGCACACCGCGCGACGCCGTGGTGGAGGCGATTGCGTCGGTCAGTCAATGCCCGGTGGTGCTGCCGCTGCTCAACAAGTACAGCGGGCCCAATCCGATGGGCGGCTATGGCTACTACTGACGGGAGGTCGCGCCGCCTGCCCTCGGCGGCGCGCGCGCCTTCTGGTCACGCTGCACTGCGCTACCGGCCGGTCGCGCTTGCTGCCGTTTGCTTGGCGGTTGCATTGTTCGGCACCAATGCGCATGCCGAAAGCTGGCGCGTGACGCCGGAAGTAGCGATCAACGCGACGGCCACCGACAACGGAGCGCTGGCTGCCGATGGCCTCGCCAAGAGCGACCTGGTGCTCGACTTCGCGCCGCGCTTGCACGCGCGCGGCCAAGGAGGACGCTTTCGAGTGGATGTGGACTTCGGCCTTGAGGCGCTGGTTTACACGCGCAAGACCGCGCCCGACCGCGTGTTGCCCTCCGGCCGCGCGGCGCTTCAGTCGACGCTGGCCGATCGCTGGTTCTACCTCGACGCTTCCACCCAAGTCGATCAGAGCACGGCCGACCCATTCGGTGTTCAGACCGACACGCCCTCCACGGTCAACCGACTCACCACGGCACGTTATTCCCTGGCGCCCTATGTGAGCCACGAGTTCAGCCCATCGCTTTCCCTGCTGGGTCGGCTGGAGCGGCAGTGGGTTCGCCACAGCGGCCAGGAAGGAGGCAGCGCTGCTGTTGCCGATTGGCATGAGGACGACCAGACGTTGCGGCTTGTGCAGCGGCCTCTGCCTCTGGGCTACTCCCTGGAGTATTCGGGGCAGCGCACCACCTACGAGGATGGCACGGGCTCGACGCTCGCACTGGAGGCCGCGCGCGCGGTCGGTTCCTTTGCGGTGAGGCCAGAGACGGTGCTGTCCCTGGTGCTTGGCCGAGAACACAGCGAGTTTTCTCTTGCGCAGTACACCGACCCGATCTACGGGGCGCGCGTGGACTGGGCGCCGAGCGAACGATCCACCCTTCATGCAGAAGCCGAGCACCGGTTCTTCGGCACCGGGTGGGACGTTCAGCTGCGGCATCGCTCGCCTTTCGTGGCACTCGCATTGCGCGCGGTGCGCCGCGCGACGGCGCGCGAATCATCGCAATTGCTCGGCGGTGGGGCTGGCAGCACGACGGGCTTGCTCGATGCGATGCTCACCACGCGCTATCCGGACCCGCAGGTGCGCGACGCCTTGGTGCAGGACCTTGTGAACAAGCTTGGGCTGCCGGCCCAACTGCGGGGTGCGGTGGAGGTGTTCGCCGACGCGCCTCAGCTGGAGCAGGGTGTCGATATGTCGGCGGCGTTTCAAGGCCGACTCACTACAGTGACGGTTGAAACGTTCAGCCGCAGCTATGTGCGGCTGGTGCATCCCAATGACCCGCTGCTGCCGCTGTTGCCCGACGATCCATCGAACCGGCAATACGGCGGCAGTGCAAGCGTGACCCGGCGGCTGAGCCCGATCACCGCGATCACGCTGATTGGCAGCCGCGTGCGGCTGCACGGTGTGGGCAACCGCGAGGGCGACGTGACGAACCAGGGCCGCGTGAGTCTCAATCTCACCCGCCAGCTTGCGCCGACGACCACCCTGACCGTGGGCGCGCGCAGACAGGTGACCAAGTCGACACTTGCAGGCGTCGGCCAGGTGCACGAAAGTGCTGTACTTTTCGGCCTCGGGCACCGGTTTTGAACTCAAGATGTACGAATCCCACTTCGGCCTGACGGGCTCCCCGTTCCGGCTCGTTCCCGATCCATCCTTCTATTTCGACAGCCGCACGCACGCCAACGCCTTGGCGTACCTGAAGTTCGGCGTGTTCCAGGCCGAGGGCTTCATCGTCGTCACCGGCGAGGTGGGCGCGGGCAAGACGATGCTCGTGCGCACCTTGTTGGGCGAGCTGTCGGAGCAGGAGGTTGTGGCAGCGCACGTCGTCACTACGCGCCTGGATCCGGAGGACCTGTTGCGTGCGGCACTGGTCGCCTTCGGCATCGCGCCCAGTGGGCAGAGCAAGGCCCATCTGTTGTCCACTCTCGAAGGCTTTCTGACCGCGGTGGCGGCCAACGGCAAGCGCGCCTTGCTGGTGGTGGACGAGGCGCAGAACCTGAGTCACGCGGCGATCGAGGAACTGCGCATGCTCTCGAACTTTCAGATCGGCGATCGCCCGCTGCTGCAGAGTTTCCTGGTGGGCCAGCCCGAACTTCGGCGCCTGGTGCAGGACCCCACCCTCGAGCAGTTTCGCCAACGCATCATCGCCTCGTGCCATCTGGGGCCACTGAGCGCAGAGGAGACGCGCTCGTACATTGAGCATCGGCTCAAGCATGCTGGTTGGGCGGGGCGCCCCTATTTTGCAGGGGGTGCGTATGACGCCATCCACCGCTGTACCGCGGGCATCCCGCGTCGCATCAACCTGCTGTGCAATCGGCTGCTGCTATCGGCCTTCCTGCGTAAGAGCGACATGATCGAGGTCGAGGACGTCGAGCAGACCGCCAATGACCTGCGGGCGGAGCTGGGCAGCCTGGGCACCGAACTGGAGGACGCGCCGACGGCTGTGACGCCCGTTGCTGCCCCGCCTGCGGAGGCGCAGCCGGCGCAAGCGCCCGTCGCCGCAAGTCCAACGCCTGCGATGCCGGCATTGCCCGATGTCACTGGTGCGCTGCTGTGCCTGGTGGACAGCGATTGGAGCTACGCGCTCAGCGGCCTGGTCTGCCAAGCGCTCGCTGAATGTCGAGGTGGCCCTGCGCCCATCATGGTGCATCTGGGTGGCGCCCCGGGCTTCCGTCTGGCGTCGCTACTGGAAATGGACGCGCATGACCTGCCGCCCGAGGTGTATCTCCACCTGCCGGCGGGGGATAGCCCCCGCCGCGTGGCCCAACTCAGCAGCGGCTTTTTGGAGCTTCTGGAGCGGCTGCGGCCGCAAGCCCTGATCACCGCCGGCGCCACCGACGAGATTCTGTCTTGTGCGATGGTGGCTCGTCGTGAAGGCGTGCCGATCGTGCGGCTGGAAGCCGGCACCTGGGGCCTGGAAGGTTCTTGCCAGGATTCGGGGACCGCTGCCGTCATTGACCGTGTGGCAAGCGTGCGCTACGCGTCGTCGACGCTCGCGTTGCGCGCGCTGCGCACCGAAGGTCTTCCCGATGAAGGGACCGTTTGTGTGGGCAGTCTGACGGCGGCGCTGCTGCATCTGGTGTCCTCCGATGCCGCGGTGCCGCCGGGCGAACGTGGCTGGCTGGTGTTGGTAACCGCTCAGCCCTCCGAGCTTGCCGGGCGCAAGGCGGGCCGTGAGGAGTGGCGCGAGAGCCTGAAGCAACTCGGCCAGCGCGCCGCGCTGTTGAGCCAGATGGGGCAGCCCTGCGACGTGGTGTGGATGCTCAAGGGCACCGAATGGGATCGCATGCGCCGCTCCGGCGAAGACAGGCGCATGCGCGATGCCGGCCTGCAGTTGGTGAAGGCGCACGACTACCTGGATGAACTGCGCTGGCTGTCGCGCTGCGATTGCTTGGTGGCAACGGCAGCGTCACCGTTGAGGGAGGAGGCCGCGGCCATGCAGTTGCCGATTGCGCACGTCCCGGTCGGCCCGCGATCCGCCACCGGTACTGCAGTGGCGTCGCCCGGTGCTTTCACCGCGTATGTGGTGTCGATGCTCGGTACCCGAGCTCGCAAGCCGGTCGACGTGGCTGCCGAGCGGGCCGCTTCACGCATCGCCGAGCACCTGCAAGCTTTGGTGTCGCCGGAGGCGCGCAAGCTGATCGAAGCGTCCTCGCAGCGCGGCGCCGCGTAGAGCCCTCAACGACCAAGGGGCGGAGGGCGGCTTTGCCACAATCGAAGTCCGTCTCTCCTTCGTCGGCTTCCTCCATTGGCTGAGCTTCGCGTCCTGTTCGTCTGCACCGGCAACATCTGCCGCTCTCCTAGCGCTGAGGCGGTATTGCGCGCGAAGCTGTCGGCCAGCGGATTGGGGGAGCACGTGGACGTGGATTCCGCGGGTACCAGCGATTACCACGCCGACTGCCCGCCCGACGATCGCAGTCAAGTGCATGCCACACGGCGCGGCTACGACCTCTCGAGCTTGCGCGCCCGTCAAGTGAGCACCGCGGACTTCCGGGATTTCGATCTCATCCTAGCGATGGACGACGACAACCTGACGCGGTTGGAGGCCATTCGCCCGCCGGACTCGAAGGCAGACGTCGCCCTGCTGATCGCCTACGGGCACAGCCCTCATCCGGGGCTGGTGCCCGATCCGTACTACGGCGGCCCTGGCGGCTTCGAACTGGTGCTGGATCTGATCGAGGACGCGTGTGACGGCCTGGTCGAGCACCTGCGTCAGCGCCTTTGCGCACCGCCGGCCGGCCCCACCGGAACTTCCTGACGCAATCCCGACCGAACCAGTCGGCTTCATGTATAATCGACTAAAACGCTCGGACTCTCACTGGGGTTATCGAGCGAGGGTTTACCCGGTCACCGCCGGATCATGCGGACATGAACCCGACCCTGGTTCCGATGTTTGCTGCGCCGCCACTATGGCGAAAAGGAGAAGTTATGCGTTTGACCACCAAGGGCCGTTTTGCTGTCACGGCGATGATCGACTTGGCGCTGCGCTCCCATTCCGGCCCGGTGGCGTTGGCTGCAATCAGCCAGCGCCAGGGCATTTCGCTGTCCTACCTCGAACAGCTGTTCGGCAAGCTGCGCCGGCACGAGCTGGTGGAGAGCACCCGCGGCCCGGGTGGCGGCTATTCACTTGGCCGCAAGCCGGAAGACATCACTGTGGCCGACATCATCGTCGCAGTTGATGAGGCGTTGGACGCCACCGGTTGCGGCGGCAAGGAAAACTGCATGGGCGACGACACCGGCCGCTGCATGACGCACGACCTGTGGACCAGCCTGAACAACAAGATGATCGAGTACCTCGACTCGATCTCGCTGAAGAAGCTGGTCGACGAGCAACTGGCAAAGGGCGTGTCTGTGGAAGAGGCGCCCGTCAAGCGTGCCATCTCGTCCCAGCCGGTCGTCAAACCGATCAAGGTGAACGCGCCCAATTCGGTGTTCGCGCTTGGCAACGCCTTCTCGAAGTAACCCCGATCCGCAGAAGAAGAGCCCGTCACGACATGGACATGACCCCTCACTTCCCGATCTACATGGACTACGGCGCCACGACGCCGGTGGATCCGCGCGTCGTGGACGCAATGATCCCGTGGTTGCGTGAGCACTTCGGGAATCCGGCGTCGCGCAGCCATGCATGGGGATGGGAGGCCGAGGAGGCGGTGGAGCAGGCTCGCGCACAGGTGGCGGCGCTGATCAACGCCGATGCGCGCGAGATCGTATGGACGTCCGGGGCTACCGAATCCGACAATCTTGCGATCAAGGGTGCCGCGCACTTCTACAAAACGCGTGGCAAGCACCTCATCACCGTGAAGACCGAGCACAAGGCGGTGCTGGACACGATGCGCGAGATGGAGCGCCAGGGCTTCGAGGTGACGTACCTCGACGTCCAGGAGAACGGGCTGCTCGATCTCGACAAGTTCAAGGCCGCGCTTCGCCCCGACACGATCCTTGCCTCTGTGATGCTCGTGAACAACGAGATCGGGGTGATCCAGGACATTCCGACGATCGGTGCGCTGTGCCGGGAGCGGGGCATCATCGTCCACGTCGACGCAGCGCAGGCCACGGGCAAGGTAGCCATTGACACGCAGACCCTGCCGGTTGATCTGATGAGCCTGGCCTCACACAAGAGCTATGGCCCCAAGGGCATTGGTGCGTTGTACGTGCGACGCAAGCCGCGCGTGCGCATCGAGCCGCAAATGCACGGCGGTGGCCACGAGCGTGGCATGCGCTCGGGCACCCTGCCCACACATCAGATCGTCGGCATGGGCGAGGCCTACCGCATTGCGAAGGAAGAGATGGGCACCGAGCTGGAGCGCGTACGCATGCTGCAGCAGCGGCTGCTGCGTGGCCTCTCGGACATCGAGCAGGTATTCATCAACGGCGACCTCGAGCGTCGCGTTCCGCACAACGTGAACGCCTCGTTCAACTTCGTCGAGGGCGAGTCGCTGATCATGGGCATCAAGGGCATCGCGGTGTCCTCGGGTTCGGCCTGCACGTCGGCCAGCCTGGAGCCCAGCTATGTACTGCGTGCGCTCGGCCGCAGCGACGAACTCGCGCATTCCAGCCTGCGCATGACGATCGGCCGCTTCACGACGGAAGAGGAAATCGACTACGCGGTGTCTACCTTGAAGGACCGGGTGGCCAAGCTGCGCGAACTCTCGCCGCTGTGGGAGATGTACAAGGACGGCGTGGACATCAGCGCGATTCAATGGGCCGCGCATTGATGAACGAATAGAAGGAGTACGAACATGGCATACAGCGACAAGGTCATCGAACACTACGAACATCCGCGCAACGTCGGCTCGTTCGACAAGAACGACGACTCGGTGGGCACGGGCATGGTCGGTGCGCCGGCCTGCGGCGACGTGATGAAGCTGCAGATCAAGGTGAACCCGACGACCGGACTGATCGAGGACGCCAAGTTCAAGACTTATGGCTGCGGCTCCGCCATCGCCTCTAGTTCGCTCGTGACTGAATGGGTCAAGGGCAAGTCGCTCGACGAGGCGTTGACGATCAAGAACACGCATATCGCCGAGGAACTGGCGCTGCCACCCGTGAAGATCCACTGCTCGATCCTCGCCGAGGACGCGATCAAGGCGGCCGTGCAGGACTACAAGGCCAAGGTGGCCTCCAAGGAAACGGTGCAGTGACAGCCATGGCCGTGACCTTGACCGAGGCTGCGGCCCGCCATGTCACGCGCTACCTTGCGCGCCGTGGCAAGGGTGTCGGTGTGCGGCTGGGCGTAAAGACCACCGGCTGCTCGGGTCTGGCCTATAAGCTCGAGTACGCCGATGAGGTGGCTCCGGAGGACCTCGTGTTCGAAGGCCATGGCGTGAAGGTGCTGGTGGATCCGAAGAGCCTGCCGTACATCGACGGCACCGAGCTCGACTTCGTGCGCGAAGGCCTCAACGAGGGATTCAAGTTCCACAATCCGCGCGAGAAGGACCGCTGCGGCTGCGGCGAATCCTTTCGCGTGTGACGGCACGCTGATCCTGCACAGCGCGGCCGCCGGCCGCGCTTCTTTCATCGACCTCTGCTGAAGTGAAACTCGACGACGACGACTTCACGCTGTTCGGCCTGCCGCTGCGCTTCGCGATCGACCGCGCACAACTCGACCAGAGCTGGCGTGCGCTGCAGACCAAGGTGCACCCGGACCGATTCGCATCCGAAGGCGCCTCCGCGCAGCGTTTGGCCATGCAGTGGGCCGTGCGCGTGAACGAGGCGTATCAGCGCTTGAAAGATCCGCTGAAGCGTGCCGCACTGCTGTGCGAGATCGGGGGAGCACCCATCCAGGCCGAGAACAACACCGCCATGCCCGGTGCGTTCCTCATGCAGCAGATGCAATGGCGTGAAGCGCTGGAGGAGGCCGATGACCTGCCCGAGGTCAAAGCGCTTGACGGCCGCATTGCACAGGAGGAGCAGGCCTTGTTCGAGCAGGTGCGCGTCGCCCTCGACGAACGCGGCGATGCGGCCACTGCGGCGCAGCTCGTCAGAGCCCTCATGTTCGTCGCGCGCTTTCGCTCCGATATCGATCACCGGCTCGAGTCGCTAGGACAATAGGCTCCATGGCTCTGCTGCAGATCTCCGAACCCGGCCAGGCACCCGACCCGCATCAGCGGCGCATCGCGGTGGGCATCGACCTGGGCACTACGCATTCATTGGTGGCCGCGGTGCGCCATGGCGTACCGGAATGCCTGCCAGACGCCAAAGGCGCTGTGCTGCTGCCGTCCATCGTGCGCTATCTCGAAGAGCAGGGACGCCAGATCGGCGACGACGCCCGCGCGGCGCAGGCAGACGACCCGCAGAACACGATCGTCTCCGTCAAGCGCTTCATGGGTCGCGCGCTGGCGGACGTGGCCGATCGGGAGAAGCTGCCTTATTGCTTTGTCGATCGCCCCGGCATGCTGGGCATAGACACTCGCCAGGGCGTGAAGTCACCCGTCGAAGTGTCGGCAGAGATCCTGGCGACGCTGCGCTTTCGTGCCGAAGACACCTTCGACGACGAGCTGTTCGGCGCGGTGATCACGGTTCCCGCGTACTTCGACGACGCGCAGCGACAGGCCACCAAGGACGCAGCGCAGCTCGCGGGCCTGAAGGTGCTGCGCCTGCTCAATGAACCCACCGCAGCGGCGGTGGCGTACGGCCTGGACCATGGCAGTGAAGGCCTGTACGCGGTGTACGACCTCGGCGGCGGCACCTTCGACATCTCGCTGCTGCGCCTGTCGCGCGGCGTGTTCGAGGTGGTGGCGACCGGCGGTGACGCCGCGCTCGGCGGTGACGATTTCGACCATGCGTTGGCCGATTGGGCGCTCGCGCAGGCCGGCGTTCGCGTCGAGTCTGCGCAGGACAAGCGCCGCGTGCTGGTGGCTGCCCGTGCAGCCAAGGAGGCGCTCACCGCGGCACCTCGCGCTGAGCTGCTGTGCCGCATCGGCACGCGCGACATCGCTGTGCAGGTCACGCGGGAGCAGTTCGATGCGTTCACACGGCCGCTGGTCGAGCGCACGCTGCAAAGCGTCAGGCGCGTGCTGCGGGACGCAAAGCTTCGGCGCGACGAAGTGCAGGGCGTGGTGATGGTCGGCGGCGCCACGCGCATGCCGGCGGTGCAGGCGGCTGTGGGTGAATTTTTCGGCCGCAAGCCGCTGAACGACCTGAACCCCGACGAAGTGGTGGCGTTAGGCGCCGCAGTGCAGGCGCATCAGCTGGCCGGCAACGCCGGCGAAGGCGAAGGGCTGCTGCTGCTCGACGTGATCCCGCTGTCGCTCGGGCTCGAGACGATGGGTGGCCTGGTGGAGCGCATCATCGAACGCAACACGACGATTCCGACCGCGAAGGCGCAGGACTTCACCACCTTCAAGGACGGCCAGACCGCGATGGCACTGCACGTGGTGCAGGGCGAACGCGAGCTGGTGTCCGATTGCCGCTCGCTGGCGCGCTTCGAGCTGCGCGGCATTCCGCCGATGGCCGCCGGCGCGGCGCGCATCCGTGTCACTTTCCAGGTGGATGCCGATGGGCTGCTCAATGTGTCCGCGCGCGAGCAGACGTCCGGCGTCGAAGCTGCGATCACGGTGAAGCCGAGCTACGGCATCGGCGACGAGGACATCGCGCGCATGCTGCAGGACGGGTTCTCCAGCGCCGAGCAGGACATGGCCGCGCGCGCCTTGCGCGAGGCTCGCGTGGAGGCCGAGCGCCTGCTGCTTGCCACGCGGTCCGCGTTGGCGGCCGATGGCGATCTGCTCAACGCCGGCGAACGGAGCGAGCTCGATGCTTTGATGCGGGCCTTGGGCGCAGCGGCCAGCGGCGAGGACCATGTTGCGATCAACGCTGCCACCGAAGCACTGGCCAAGGGCACGGAAGCCTTTGCCGCCGAGCGCATGAACCGCGGCATCCGCGACGCGCTGGCCGGCCGCAAGGTCGAGGAAATCTGAAAAGGACCGTCGCTGTGCCCGTCATCAAGATCCTGCCCCATCCCGAGTACTGCCCCGAAGGCGCGCAGGTGCAGGCCCCTGCCGGTACGTCGATCTGCGAAGCGCTGCTGGACAACGGCATCGAGATCGAACATGCCTGCGAGATGAGCTGCGCCTGCACGACCTGCCACGTGGTGGTGCGCGAAGGCTTCCGTTCGTTGAACGAGATGGAAGAGGGCGAAGAGGACATGCTCGACCGCGCGTGGGGGCTGGAACCCACGTCGCGCCTGTCATGCCAGGCCATCCTCGCGCAGGAAGACGTGACGATCGAGATCCCCAAGTACTCGATCAATCACGCCAAGGAAAAGCACTGAGGGACAAGAAGGCCCCGTGGCCGGGCGCCGAGCGAGCCTGCTTGGTGCGCGACGCACCGCGATAAGGCTGCCAGCGAGGAAAGCAGCGCCTGCTGCTGCACGAATCCCTGGCACATGATCTGCATAAGGGAAGGCGCGGCCGCGACGATGCGTCCGCGCGTGGCCGAGGGCAATGGCGTCCGATCGTCCTGCATGCACTGTCGCCTCCATCGAGGCGCGTGCCGCGGGCGGTCGCGACGCCATTTGCCCTTTCAGCGCGCCCACGCCAGCGCACTCGCCCTCGGAGAACCCTTTCATGCCGCATCGCCCATCCACCCATCGCCGCCGCTTCCTTGCGCAGGCCACTGCCCTTGCGGGCGCTTCCGCAGCCGGCCTGCCCGCGCTGGCGGTCGGCCAGGACCGGCCGGAGAAGGAGTCGCTGAAGTTCGGCTTCATCAAGCTCACTGACTGCGCGCCGCTCGTCATCGCCTACGAGAAGAGGTTCTTCGAGGACGAAGGTCTGTTCGTTACTCTGGAGGCGCAGGCCAACTGGAAGGTGCTGCTGGATCGCGTCATCGACGGCCAACTCGATGGTGCGCACATGCTGGCCGGCCAACCGCTCGGCGCCACCGTGGGCATCGGCACCAAGGCGGACGTAGTCACCGCGTTCAGCATGGATCTCAACGGCAACGCGATCACGGTATCCAACGAGGTCTGGAAGGCGATGAAGCCGTACTTGCCGATGGAAGGCGGCCAGGTGCGGCACCCCGTGAAGGCCGACGCACTGAAGAAGGTGGTGGACCAGTACAAGCAGCAGGGCAAGCCTTTCAAGATGGGCATGGTGTTCCCGGTGTCCACGCACAACTACTACCTGCGCTACTGGTTGGCCGCGGGCGGTCTCAAGCCCGGCTACTACACGGCAGGCGATGTCACCGGCACGACCGAGGCCGACGTGCTGTTGTCCGTGACGCCGCCGCCGCAGATGCCCGCCACACTCGAGGCCGGCACGATCAACGGCTACTGCGTGGGCGAGCCGTGGAACCAGCAGGCGGTGTTCAAGGGCATCGGCGTGCCGGTGGTCACCGACTACGAGGTGTGGAAGAACAACCCCGAGAAGGTGTTCGGCGTCACACGCGCCTGGGCCGACAAGTACCCGAAGACGCACGTGGCGGTGGTGAAGGCATTGATCCGCGCCGCGATGTGGCTCGACGCAAGCATGGCCAACCGCGTGGAGGCGGTAAAGCTCCTCGCGCAGTCCAACTACGTGGGCGCGGACGCTGCGGTGATCGGCAACAGCATGACCGGCACCTTCGAATTCGAGAAGGGTGACAAGCGCCCGTTTCCCGACTTCAACGTGTTCTTCCGCTACCACGCGAGCTACCCGTTCTACAGCGACGCCATCTGGTTCCTCACCCAGATGCGGCGCTGGGGCCAGATCGGCGAGAGCAAGTCCGACAGCTGGTACCTGGAGACCGCGAAGAAGGTGTACCTGCCGCAGGTGTATGCGCAGGCGGCAAAGGCGCTGGTGGTCGAAGGCAAGGCAAAGGACAGCGACTTCCCCGGCAAGAGCGACGGCTTCCGCGGCCCGCAGCAAGGCTTCATCGACAACATCGTCTACGACGCGAGGAAGCCCAACGACTACCTGAAGAAATTCAAGATCGGCCTGAAGTAGGGAGTGGGCATGGCTATCGTCTTGAAGGCTCCGCGCGAGATCGCGCGCTCACTCCTGGGCAGCGTGGTTTTGCCGCTGCTCGCCTTCGCGCTGTTCCTGGCGTTGTGGGGTGGGCTCGCACGACAGGTTCAGACCAGCCTCGGTGCGGTGCCCGGCCCGGCGCAGGTGTTCGAGCAGGCCAGGTCGTTGGTGGCCGACCACCTCGCCGAGCGCGCCCGCCGCGCCGCGTTCTACGCGCGCCAGGAGGCGCGCAACCGTAAGCGCCTGGCGGAGGATCCGAATGCGCAGGTGCGCGTGCACGCCTGGACGGGCAAGGCCACCTACTTCGATCAGATCCTCACGAGCCTGAAGACGGTGTTCACCGGCTTCCTGTTCGCCACGCTGGTGGCGGTGCCGCTGGGCATCGTGTGCGGCCTGTCCAAGTGGGCGCAGGCGGCGCTGAACCCGATGATCCAGGTGTTCCGGCCGGTGTCTCCGCTGGCCTGGCTGCCGATCGTCACGCTGATCGTCAGCGCGCTCTACGTGACGCAGGGCCAGCCGATGTTCGAGAAGTCGTTCCTGATCTCGGCGATCACCGTCACCTTGTGTTCGCTGTGGACGACCTTGCTGAACACAGCGATCGGCGTGTCCTCGGTGGACAAGGATCTGATCAACGTCGCGCGCGTGCTGCAGCTGCCGTGGCCCACGCGCGTGCGCAAGATCGTGCTGCCCTCCGCGTTTCCGTACATCTTCACCGGGATGCGGTTGTCGCTGGGCGTGGGCTGGATGGTGCTGATCGCGGCCGAGATGCTGGCGCAGAACCCGGGCCTGGGGAAGTTCGTGTGGGACGAATTCCAGAACGGCAGCTCGGAGTCACTGGCTCGCATCATGGTGGCGGTGTTCACGATCGGGGTCATTGGCTTCGGCCTCGATCGGCTGATGCTGTTGCTGCAGCAACTGATCACGCGGCGCTGAGGATGAGCATGAACGCCGTATTGAAGCCGGCCCAGCCCCGGCCCGTAGCCGTTGCCGCCAAGCCCGCATTGGAGTTGCGTGGGGTGGGCAAGCGCTACGCCGATACCGAGGTGCTGCAGGACGTGAACCTCGCCATCGCTCCCGGCGAGTTCGTCGCGATCGTCGGTTTCTCCGGCAGCGGCAAGACAACCCTGATCAACCTGCTGGCGGGGCTGATCAGTGCAGACACCGGCAGCGTGCTGATGAAGGGCGTGCCGGTGCGCGGCCCCGGCCCGGATCGCGGCGTGGTGTTCCAGAGCTATTCGCTGATGCCGTGGCTCAGTGTGCGCGACAACGTGGCGCTGGCGGTGGACAGCGTGCATGCGGCCAAGAAGAAGACGCAACGCAGCGAGCTCGTGAAGCGCTACGTGGCGATGGTGGGCCTGTCGGCAGCGATCGACAAGAAGCCGGCGCAACTGTCGGGCGGCATGCGCCAACGCGTGGCGGTGGCGCGCGCCCTGGCCACCGATCCTGACGTGCTGCTGCTCGACGAGCCGCTGTCCGCCCTGGACGCGCTGACGCGCGCAAACCTGCAAGACGAGATCACGCGCATCTGGAGCGAGCAGCGCAAGACCGTGCTGCTGATCACCAACGACGTGGATGAGGCGCTGATGCTGGCTGACCGCATCATTGCGCTGAAGCCCGGACCACAGGCCACGCTCGGGCCTGCGTTCGCAGTGGACCTGCCGCGCCCGCGCGATCGCCGTGCGATGAACCACGACGTCCGCTTCAAGCAGCTGCGTGGCGAGATCACGCAGTACCTGCTCGAAGTGGCGCACCAGCGCCAAGGCGAGGCGGCGCAGGTCGTCCGGCTGCCGCAGCTGACACCGCGCGGGGTGAAAGGGCGTACGTCGCTGGCGAGCAGGATGGGCTTGCGCCACGCGGCGCAGGTGGAGGCGATGGTGCGCCAGGACGCGCGACCCCTGTCGGCCACCGCCGAGCATGCCGGCGACGACCAACGCTTCGTCGAGTTCTCGCAGGTCGTGAAGACCTACGCAACGCCGCGCGGCTCGCATACGGTGGTCGACGGCTTCGACCTGAAAATGCGGCGCGGCGAGTTCATCTCGATCATCGGCCACTCCGGCTGTGGCAAGTCCACCGTGCTGTCGATGGTGGCCGGCCTACAGGACGTGACGCAGGGCGGCATCATCCTCGACGGGCGCGAAATCGCCGATGCCGGCCCCGACCGCGGCCTGGTTTTCCAGGCGCCGAGCCTCGTGCCCTGGCTCAGCGCGCGCGAGAACGTGGCGCTCGGCGTTGAGCGCGTGTATGCACATGCCAGTGCCGCCGAACGCCGCGACACGGTCGAGTACTACCTGTCGCGCGTTGGCCTGGCGGATGCGATGGACAAGCGAGCGAGCGAGCTGTCCAACGGCATGAAGCAGCGTGTGGGCATCGCACGCGCGTTCGCGCTGAGCCCCAAGCTGCTGTTGCTCGACGAGCCCTTCGGCATGCTGGATTCGTTGACACGCTGGGACCTGCAAGAGGTGCTGATGGAGGTGTGGGCGCGCAACCAGGTGAGCGCCATCATGGTCACCCACGACGTCGACGAGGCCATCTTGCTGGCCGATCGCGTGGTGATGATGACCAACGGCCCGCGCGCGAAGATCGGCAAGGTGATGGAGGTGTCCCTGCCCCGGCCGCGCACGCGCGCCGAACTGCTGGCACATCCGCGCTACTACGAACTGCGCGAGGAGCTGATCAGCTTTCTCGAAGCCTGCGGCCGGCAGCACTGACTGCAAACCGGTCGGCATAGGCCGCCGGATTGCTGCCGTCCCACAGCACGCCGTCAATCAGCCGACTGCTGCGCAGCGAGGCGCCTGGTGAGGTCACGTTCAACGCGGCTGCCGCCTCGCGGTACAGCGCCACCTGGTTCACCTGTTGCGCCACGCCCAGGTAGTCAGGGTGCTGGTCCAGCAGGCCCCAGCGCTTGAACTGGGTGAGGAACCACATACCGTCGGACAGGTACGGGAAGTTGACGGCACCGTCGCTGAAGAACTGGATGTGGTCGCGATCCTCCCAGGCCCGCCCCAATCCGTTGTGATAGCAGCCGAGGATGCGTTCGCGGATCACGTCGACGCGCGTGTTCACGTAGGGGCGCGTGGCAATGGTTTCGGCCATGCGCTCGCGATGCAGAGGGCTGGCGTCGATCCAGCGGCTGGCCTCGAGCACCGCCGCCATTGCGGCGCGGCAGATCTCGGGCTGGCGCTGCACGAGATCCGCGCTCGCCGCCAGCACCTTCTCGGGGTGGTCCTTCCATATGTCCTGCGAGCTGGCGGCATGCACCGACACGCCTTCGATGATGCCCAAGTGATTCCAGGGCTCGCCCACCGAGAAGCCGTCCATCTGGCCGGCGCGCGCATGCGCCACCATCTGCGCCGGCGGCACCACGATGCTGCGGACATCGGCGAACGGATCCACGCCTGCCGAGGCCAGCCAGTAGTAGAGCCACATCGCGTGCGTGCCGGTCGGAAAGGTCTGCGCGAACGTGTAGGTGCGTGGCTCGCGCTGCATCAACGCCACCAGCGAGGGCAAGTCGATGGCGCCTCGATCGGCGATGGCACGCGACAGGGAGATAGCCTGACCGTTGACGTTCAGCGTCATCAGCACGGCCATGTTGCGCCGCGGCCCGCCGATCCCGAGGTGCGTGGCGTAGGCCATGCCGTACAACGCGTGCGCCATGTCCAACTCGCCGCTGACGAGCTTGTCGCGCACGCTGGCCCACGACGCTTCGCGGCTCAGCTCGAAGCGCACGCCATGCTTGCGATCGAGGCCCAGCTCCGAGGCCATCACGACGGATGCGCAGTCGGTCAACGGCATGAAGCCGATCTTCAGCGATGGGAGTGCGGATTCACGGTTGCTCATGACGTGGTGGTGTGATGGGTGTGTGAGGCAGGCGTCAGCCGAGCAGGTCGGCCACGTCCACGAGGCGGCGCGCCACCTCGGAGATCTTCAGGCCCTTGTCCATCGCAGCCTTGCGCAGGCGCGCATACGCCTCCGGTTCACTCAAGCCGTGGCGCTGCATCAGCAGGCCCTTGGCGCGCTCCACCAGCTTGCGCTCGCTGAGCTCGTTGAGCGCCTGCTCCAGTTCGCCGCGCAGCGCCTCCTCGTGCTGGAAGCGCGCCAGCGCGATCTCCAGCACCGGCTTCACGCGTTCAGGCGCCAGCCCGGCTACCACGTAGGCAGTGACACCGGCGGCGATTGCGTCACGCACGTGCGACGTGTCTTCGTCGTCGGTGAACAGCACGATGGGGCGGCGCGCGCTGCGCGTGGCCATCACCACGTGCTCCAGCGTGTCGCGCGCCTGGCTCTCGGCGTCCACCACGATCATGTCGGGCTGGATCTGCGCCAGCCGGTCGGGCAGGAACAGGTCGGATGGCAGCACCGCGACGATGTTGTAGCCCGCTTCGAGCAGGCCGATCCGCAGCGAGCGTGAGCGCTCCGCCTCCCACCATGCATCCACGTCGCCCGGCTCGGGCGAGAGCGACTCGGGCGCGATGATGACGATGCGCAGAACGGGGGCCGCGGACATGGACGCCGCAGCAGCAACATTCACGCCACGGCGGCGCGACGCGAAGGAGGAGAAGGGATCAGCGCTCGCTGAAGTCCAGGTCGGCGCCAGCGCCGTGCAGCGCGCGGCGCAGCCAGCCGCCGAAGCCGGCACCATGGCGCTCGGCGTCGCGCTCGATGAGCAGCCCGCGCTCGGAGAGCATCTGCAGGAACAGGCGCGCCTCGAGTCGGCTGGCGCCGCTACCGGCCATCAGCTGCTGCACCGTGACGAAACGGTGCGACATGTCGCTGAGCATCCGCCGGTACGTCGTTCGGTGAAACGACGCCGGAAGGTCCGGCCATGCACTGAGCTTGTACTCTTTCATGATCCCCAACTTGCTCGGCGGATCCGCATGGGCTGCCGCCTTGGTTCTTGTAGTAGGGGACGTAGGGTAAGCGCACTGCGCATCCCCCGCAACGTGCTTGTCGCATTTGAGGGAAAACACCGATGCGCCCTCGTGCAGGACTGCCAACTTTTCGGAGGCATGTGACAGCGTGTTTACACTCGCCGGCATGAACGTGCTCGGCATCGAATCCTCTTGCGACGAAACCGGCGTCGCGCTGGTGCAAGTGAATGGTGCGGCCGTGCCCCGTTTGTGTGCGCAAGCCCTGCACAGCCAGATCGAGATGCATCAGGCGTACGGGGGTGTGGTGCCCGAGCTCGCCTCGCGCGATCACATTCGCCGCGTATTGCCGTTGGCACGCGAGGTGTTGATGCGTGCCGGCACCCAGCTGGAAGACGTCGATCTGGTGGCCTTCACCCGCGGGCCGGGCCTGGCCGGCGCGTTGCTCGTGGGTGCCGGCGTGGCCTGCGCGCTCGCTGCTGCGCTCGGCAAGCCGACGTTGGGCGTGCATCACCTCGAGGGCCACCTGCTGTCACCGTTCCTGTCTGCCGATCCGCCGGAGTTTCCTTTCATCGCGTTGCTGGTGTCCGGCGGTCATACACAGCTGATGCAGGTAGACGAAGTGGGGCGCTACGAACTGCTCGGCGAGACGATCGACGACGCGGCGGGAGAGGCGTTTGACAAGTCGGCCAAGCTGATGGGGCTGGGTTACCCGGGTGGCCCCGCGCTGTCCCGCCTCGCGCAACAGGGGCGGCCCGACGCCTTTGCGCTGCCGCGCCCGCTGATGCACAGCGGCAATCTCGACTTTTCGTTCGCAGGCTTGAAGACGGCGGTGATGACACAGCTCAGGCGCCTGCCGCCGCCCGTCTCGACAGCGCAGCTGGCCGATCTGGCAGCGTCCACGCAGGCGGCCATCGTCGACGTGCTGGTCAGCAAGGCGATGAAGGCGGTCAAGCTGTCGGGCCTGAAGCGGCTCGTGGTGGCCGGTGGCGTCGGGGCCAACGCCGAGCTGCGCCGGCAACTGAACGAAGCCTGTGGGCGTGCCCGTGTGCGCGTGCACTATCCCGAACTGGCACTGTGCACCGACAACGGCGCGATGATCGCGCTCGCTGCAGCGATGCGCGTGCAACGCGGAGTTGCGGTGCCCGAGCACGACTACACCTTTGACGTGCGGCCGCGCTGGGAGCTGGCGGCCGCCTGACCTTTGCGGACTCAAGATGAATTCGTTTCTTGCCGGCGCTGGCTGCGCCGTGCGGCTGCTGCGCTGATCGGCGTCGGCCTTGTCTCCGCCTTGCATGCGGCGCCGGCTGATCCGGTGCGCCTGGCGCTGATCGAAGGCCTGTCGGGACCGTTCGCCAATGCAGGCGATGCTGTCGCGCGCAACCTGCAGTGGGCGATCGAGCGCGTGAACCAGCGCGGCGGCGTGCACCTGCCCGGCGGCGCGCGGCCGCTGGAACTAGTGCGCATGGACAGCAAGGGCAACACGGAGGAGGCGCTGTCGCTGCTGCACGGCGCGATCGACCAGCACATCGGCTTCGTGATGCAGGGCAACAGCTCGGCCACGGCGGCAGCGCTGGTCGACGCGCTGGACAAGCACAACACGCGCGAGCCCGAACGGCGCGCGATCTTCCTCAACTACTCCGCGGTCGATCCGGCGCTCACGAACGAGAAATGCAGCTTCTGGCACTTCCGCTTCGATGCGCACGCCGACATGCGGCTGCAGGCGCTCACCGACGTGCTGCGCGACGACGCCGGTTTGAAGAAGGTCTATCTGATTGGGCAGGACTACAGCTTCGGCCAGTACGTGGTCAAGCGCAGCGCGGAACTCATTCGCGCCAAGCGGCCCGACATCGAGATCGTCGGCGAGGAACTGCACCCGATGGGCCGTGTGAAGGACTTCCTGCCCTACGCATCGAAGATCCGCGCCAGTGGCGCCCAGGCCGTGGTCACCGGCAACTGGGGCAACGACCTCACGTTCCTCGTCAAGGCCGTGAAGGAGCTGGGGCTGGACGTCAAGTTCTACACGTTCTATGGCAACGCACTGGGCGTGCCAGCGGCGCTCGGCGATGCGGGAGTGGGCTCGGTGCTCGCCGTGGCTGAATGGCAGCCCAACGTCGGCGGTGCTGCGTCGGACGCGTTCTACGCCAGCTTCCGGCGGCGCTTCCCGGCGCCGAAGGACGACTATGTGCACGTGCGCATGCAGGCGATGGTGGAGATGCTGGCCGCGGCAATTGAGAAGGCCGGCACGGCGGATCCGACTTCCGTGGCCCGCGCCCTCGAAGGCATGCGTTTCGACGGCCGCTCGCTCGGCGGCTTTCACACCGGCGTGATGCGTGCGGCTGACCATCAGTTCCTGCAGCCTTTGGTTGTGAGCGTGATGGCGCGCGCGGGTGAGCCGGGCGTGCGCTTCGACAGCGAAGGGTCCGGCTACGGCTTTCGCACCGTGCGCCGTGAGGAGCCCGGCGACCCGCCGTACAACTGCCACATGACACGTCCGGAGTGAGCGACGCGATGCGCGACATCATCATCGAGCTTCCCGCCTCCAAGATCCGCGAGGTGGCCAATGCCGGGCTGCAGCGCGGCGGTGACGTGCTGGCCTTTTGGTTCGGCGAGAGCGACGAGGTGACGCCGGAGCACGTGCGCAACGCCGCCGCCGAATCGCTGGCGCGTGGCGAGACCTTCTATTCGCACAACCTCGGGCTGGGCGAATTGCGCCAGGCGCTCGCCGAATACACGGCCACGCTGCACCCGAGGGTCGACGCGCAGCGCATTGCCGTCACGTCGTCCGGCGTCACAGCGTTGATGATCGCCAACCAATTGCTGGTCAACCCGGGCGACGAGGTGGTCGCGGTGGTGCCCGTGTGGCCCAACATCGTCGCGCAGCCGGCCATCCTCGGCGCTCAGGTGCGTCGCGTGGCGCTGAGACCGACCGACGGCGCCTGGTCGCTGGACCTGCAGGCTCTGCTGGAATCGGTGACCGAGCGCACGCGCGTGCTGCTGCTGAACGCACCGAACAACCCCACCGGGTGGGCGCTGACGCGCACCGAGCAACAAGCCATCCTCGACCATTGCCGGCGCACCGGCACGTGGATTGTGGCGGACGAGGTGTACGAGCGGCTGTACTTCGGCGGAGGAGGCGCCGCGCCGAGCTTTCTCGACATCGCCAGGCCCGACGATCGCCTGCTCGTCGCGCACAGCTTCTCGAAGAGCTTTCTGATGACCGGCTGGCGCCTGGGCTGGCTGGTGCTGCCGCAAGGCCTGGCCGACGCCGCCGGCAAGCTGATCGAATTCAACAGCTCCTGCGCCCCGGTCTTCGTGCAGCGCGGTGGGCTGGCGGCGCTGGCGGAGGCGGCACGCACGGTGCCGGCATTGGTGGCCCACCTGCGGGCCTGCCGCGACCTGCTCTTGCAGGGCCTGCAGGCGCTGCCCGGCATCGAGGTGGCGCAGCCGCCGGGCGGCATGTACGCCTTCTTCCGCATTCAGGGGGAGGACGACTCGCTCGCGCTCGCCAAGCGCCTGGTGCGGGATCACGGGCTCGGCCTGGCGCCAGGCGCAGCTTTTGGCACCGAGGGCGAGGGTTGGTTGCGCTGGTGCTTTGCCTCGCGGGATCCGCAGCGGCTGACCGACGGGCTAGGCCGGCTGAGTCGGGCGCTTGGCCTATAATCCGACGGTTCTGCGCCATTGAAGCGAAAGCTGGCTGCAGAGCGAAGCACGGCATGGGTCGGTTTCACCCGTGACCGCAAGTGGCAAACCGAGACCGCAGGCGCTGCCGCCCAGAAAGCAGCCATGCGTGTTCTCACCTCCGAGGAAACTCATGGCAGTGGCAGACATCAACAAGGCCGAAATCGTTCAGGCCAACGCGCGCGGTACCGGCGACACCGGTTCCCCCGAAGTGCAAGTGGCGCTTCTGACCGCCCGCATCAACGAACTCACGCCGCACTTCAAGGCTCACTTGAAGGACCACCATGGTCGTCGCGGCCTGCTGAAGATGGTGAATCAGCGCAAGCGCCTGCTGGCCTACCTGAAGGACAAGGACGCCGAGCGTTACACCGCGCTGATCCAGAAACTGGGTCTGCGCAAGTAAACGCCGAATCATGAGCAAGAGCCTGTCTGCTCCCGATGCAGCACAGGCTCTTTGCGTTTAGGAGCGGCATCCACGAAGGCAGTGCTGTGTCATTCCAGGGCGGTTGAAGCCGCAGCCGCCCTGGAATGGCATCCCGCCCGACGGATGATGCAGCGCTCCGAGCCTCAAGACGCGGGCTTGCACAGCGTCGAACCAGGAAACGGAGATAAGAACATGAGCATGTTCAACAAGGTCACCAAGACGTTCCAGTGGGGCCCCCATCAGGTCACCATGGAGACCGGCGAGATCGCACGACAAGCCGGCGGCGCCGTGCTGGTGAACATCGAGGACACCGTGGTGCTGGCCACCGTGGTTGCGGCCAAGAACGCCAAGCCGGGGCAGGATTTCTTCCCGCTGACGGTCGACTACATCGAGAAGACCTATGCCGCCGGCAAGATCCCGGGCAGCTTCTTCAAGCGCGAAGGCCGCCCGAGCGAGCTGGAAACGCTGACCAGCCGCCTGATCGATCGCCCGATCCGCCCGCTGTTTCCCGAGGGCTTCTACAACGAGGTGCAGGTGGTCATCCATGTGCTCTCGCTGAACCCCGAGGTGCAGGCTGACATCGCCGCACTGATCGCCACCAGCGCCGCGCTGTCGATCTCCGGCATTCCGTTCAACGGCCCGATCGGCGCCGCGCGCGTCGGCTACGTCAACGGCGAGTACGTGCTGAACCCAGGCAAGACCGAACTGGCGAACAGCCAACTCGACCTCGTGGTTGCGGGCACCGAAGCCGCCGTGCTGATGGTGGAGTCCGAAGCCGAACAGTTGAGCGAGGAAGTGATGCTGGGCGCCGTGGTGTTCGGCCACGAGCAGGGCAATGTGGCGATCAATGCCATTCACGAACTGGTGCGCCAGGCCGGCAAGCCGGCCTGGCTCGACTCCGGCATGTGGACGCCGCCGGCGAAGGACGAGTCCTTCATCGGCAAGATCTGCGCGCTGGGCGAAGAGAAGCTGCGCGCGGCATACCAGATCCGCTCCAAGCAGGCGCGCACCCAAGCCACGCGCCAGGCCTACACCGACGTGAAGGCGGCGCTGAAGGCCGACGGCCTCGACTTCGACGAGGTCAAGGTCGACAACCTGCTGTTCGACATCGAGGCGCGCATCGTGCGCAGCCAGATCCTGGCGGGCGAGCCGCGCATCGATGGCCGCGATACGCGCACCGTGCGACCGATCGAGATCCGTACCGGCGTGCTGCCGCGTACCCACGGGTCTGCACTGTTCACGCGCGGCGAAACCCAGGCCGTAGTGGTGGCCACGCTGGGCACCGACCGCGACGCGCAGCGCATCGACGCGCTGGCCGGCGAGTTCGAGGAGCGCTTCATGCTCCACTACAACATGCCTCCGTTTGCCACCGGTGAAACCGGTCGCGTCGGCACACCCAAGCGGCGCGAGATCGGTCACGGCCGTCTCGCCAAGCGCGCGCTCGTCGCCTGCCTGCCGAGCAAGGAGGACTTCCCGTACTCGATCCGCGTGGTGTCCGAAATCACCGAATCCAACGGCTCGTCATCGATGGCCTCGGTGTGCGGGGGCTGCCTCGCTCTGATGGACGCTGGCGTGCCGATGAAGGCGCACGTGGCTGGCATTGCGATGGGCCTGATCAAGGAAGGCAACCGCTTCGCCGTTCTGACTGACATCCTCGGCGACGAGGATCACCTCGGCGACATGGACTTCAAGGTCGCCGGCACGGCCACCGGCGTGACCGCGCTGCAGATGGACATCAAGATCCAAGGCATCACCAAGGAGATCATGCAGGTCGCCCTGGCGCAGGCCAAGGAAGCGCGTCTGCACATCCTGGGCAAGATGGTGGAGGCCGTGGCGGGTGCGAACACCGAGGTGTCGCAGTTCGCTCCGCGCCTGTACACCATGAAGATCAACCCGGAGAAGATCCGCGACGTGATCGGCAAGGGCGGCTCCACCATCCGTGCCCTGACAGAGGAAACCGGCACCACGATCGATATCGGCGAAGACGGCACGATCACCATTGCCTCCACAGATGCCGACCGTGCGGCCGAAGCCAAGCGCCGCATCGAGGAGATCACCGCGGAGGTCGAGGTGGGTAAGGTCTACGAAGGCCCGGTCACCAAGATCCTGGACTTCGGCGCGCTGATCAACCTTCTGCCTGGCAAGGACGGCCTGCTGCACATCAGCCAGATCGCGCATGAGCGCGTCGAGAAGGTGTCGGACTATCTCCAAGAGGGTCAGATCGTGCGCGTCAAGGTGCTCGAGACCGACGAGAAGGGCCGTGTGAAGCTGTCGATGAAGGCGCTGTCCGAGCGTCCGGAAGGCATGCCCGAGCGCAGCGAGCGCCCCCCGCGTGGCGACCGCCCGCCCCGTGCCGAGCGCGGGGATCGCTACGAGCGCGGCGACCGAGGCGACCGTGGTGAGCAGCGGCCCGCCGGCGAGCCGTCCGATGCGGGAGCCGAAGAGCAGCAGCAACAACAGCAGCAGCAGTGAGACTGCGGCGAACGGCACGGATGAAGGCAATCGCCATCACCCAGCCGGGCGGTCCGGAGGTGCTGCGTGAAACCACGCGGCCCGATCCGGTGCCCGACATGGGCGAGCTGCTGATCCGCGTGCATGCGTCGGGGGTCAATCGTCCCGACGTGCTGCAGCGCAAGGGCGCCTACCCGCCACCGGCAGGCGCGAGCGACCTGCCGGGGCTCGAGGTGGCAGGCGAGATCGTCGGCGGTGACGCCGGCGAGCTGACCGCAGCGGGTTTCCGGCTCGGCGATCGCGTCTGTGCGCTGGTGGCCGGCGGCGGCTATGCGCAGCTGTGCACCGCGCCGATTGCGCAGTGCCTGCCCGTGCCGCTAGGCCTGAGCGACGTGGAGGCGGCAAGTCTGCCGGAGACCTTCTTCACCGTTTGGTCCAACGTGTTCGATCGCGGCCGCCTGCAAAGCGGTGAAACCCTGCTCGTGCAGGGCGGATCCAGCGGCATCGGCGTTACGGCCATCCAGCTCGGCAAGGCGTTCGGCGCGACTGTCATCGTGACCGCCGGAGAGGACGACAAGTGCCGCGCCTGTGTGACGCTGGGCGCTGATCATGCGATCAACTACAAGACGCAGGATTTCGTGGCAGAAGTACAGCGCCTGACTGCCGGCCGCGGAGTCGATGTGGTATTGGACATGGTGGCGGGCGGCTACGTGGGTCGTGAAGTGCAATGCCTCGCCGAGGACGGCCGAATCGTGATCATCGCGGTGCAGGGCGGCGTGAAAGCCGAGATCGATGCCAGCCTGGTGCTGCGTCGTCGTCTCTCGATCACCGGCTCCACCCTTAGGCCGCGTCCGGTGGCGTTCAAGGCCGGCATCGCTCGCTCGCTGCGCGAACGAGTGTGGCCGCTGCTCGAAGCCGGCCGCGTGAGGCCGGTGATCTACAGGGTCTTCGATGCGCACCAGGCCGACCAGGCCCACGCATTGATGGAATCGAATCAGCACGTCGGCAAGATCGTGCTGCAGTGGAGTGCAACGCAATGAGCGCAACGCGACGCAAGCTGGTGGCGGGCAACTGGAAGATGCATGGCAGCCATCCAGCCAATGCCGAGCTGCTGGCCGGCATCCTGGCGGCCCGTCCGTTTGCTGCCGACGTCGCGGTGTGCGTGCCGTTCCCGTATCTGTCCGAGACGGCGGTCACGCTGGCCGGCAGCGACGTACGGTGGGGCGCGCAGGACGTGTCGTCACACGAGCAGGGCGCCTACACCGGCGAGGTGTCGGCGGCGATGCTGCACGAGTTCGGCTGCCGCTATGCGATCGTGGGGCATTCCGAGCGACGCGCTTATCACGGCGAATCCGACCAACTGGTGGCAGACAAGGCCAAGGCGGCGCTTGCGCGCGGCATCACGCCGATCGTGTGCGTCGGCGAGACGCTGCAGCAGCGGGAGGCCGGTGAGACCGAGAACGTCGTCAAGCGCCAACTGTCGGCCGTGATCCATACGCTCACGCATTGCGTTGGCGAAATCGTCGTGGCCTACGAGCCGGTGTGGGCCATCGGCACCGGCAGAACCGCCACGCCGGAACAGGCGCAGGAAGTGCACGCACTGCTGCGTGCACAGCTGCAGGCCGCGACGGCGCATGCGGCTGACATGCAACTGCTGTACGGCGGCAGCGTGAAGCCGGACAACGCGCGCACCTTGTTCGCGCAGCCGGACATCGACGGCGGCCTGATCGGCGGCGCCGCCTTGAAGGCGGCGGACTTCGTGGCCATCTGCCGCGCAGCCGAATAACACCTCAGAAGTTTCGAAGAGCGAGAAAGCGACATGCAAATCTGGTTGACTATCGTGCTGGTCCTGCAACTGCTGACCGCGCTGGTGATGATCGGCCTGGTGCTGATCCAGCATGGCAAGGGCGCAGACATGGGCGCCTCTTTCGGCAGCGGCGCTTCAGGCAGCCTCTTTGGCGCCACCGGCAGCGCCAACTTCCTGTCGCGTTCGACGGCGGTGTGCGCGACGATCTTCTTCGTCTGCACACTGGCGCTGGCCTATCTGTCGAATACGCGCGCCGTGGCGCCGTCGCAAGGCAGCGTGCTCGACCGCGCAGCACTGCCGGCGCCCGCCGCGAGCCTGCCTTCGGGCAGTGCCCAAATTCCTGGCGTACTCCCTGCGGTGCCGGGCTCCGCCGCGGCGCCTGCGGCCGCACCCGAAGCGTCTGCTGCTTCGCGTTGAACTCGCGCCGCAGCGCTCGCTCCAACGGGTGCTCGCAGACATGCGTCGGCCCATGGTGAAAACCCGGCTTCAGGTGTAATTTCGAGTTAGAATTCGAGGCTGTCCGAGGCGCCATCCTCATGCCACTCGGACTGCTTTCTTGACGTGCCGCCGACGTGGTGAAATTGGTAGACACGCTATCTTGAGGGGGTAGTGGCGAAAGCTGTGCGAGTTCGAGTCTCGCCGTCGGCACCAGACATCAGAATTCATTCGGGCTCCAGCTTCATCCGGCCTGGAACCCGGGCGCCCTGGCATCGCAAGCAGGGGACAACTTGGGCGCGCTTCGTGTGCGGTGGTCGCAGGGCTGCCGCGAACGGCGCGCTTTTTCGTGGCCGGATGGCTGACAAGCCCTACGTCTTGCAACCGAGCTACTCCACTCCATGGACCTCCAAGCCTACCTGCCTGTCATCCTGTTCATCCTCGTTGGCGTGGCGGTGGGCGTATTGCCCCAGGCGATGGGTTTCCTGTTCGGCCCCAACCGCCCCGACGCGGCCAAGAACTCCCCCTATGAGTGCGGCTTCGAGGCTTTCGAAGACGCGCGGATGAAGTTCGACGTGCGCTACTACCTGGTGGCGATTCTCTTCATCCTGTTCGACCTGGAAATCGCATTTCTCTTCCCCTGGGCCGTGGCCCTGAAGGAGATCGGCGCGCCCGGCTTCCTGGCGATGATGATCTTTCTGGCCATCCTCGTCGTGGGCTTCGTCTACGAGTGGAAAAAGGGCGCCCTCGATTGGGAATGAGCGCGAGACACACAAGGATTTCGTGATGGGTATCGAAGGCGTTCTCAAGGAAGGCTTCGTCACCACTTCGGTGGACAAGCTGATCAATTGGTCGAAGACCGGCTCGCTGTGGCCGATGACTTTCGGCCTGGCTTGCTGTGCAGTGGAGATGATGCACGCCGGCGCTGCGCGCTACGACATCGACCGCTTCGGCATGCTGTTCCGGCCCAGCCCGCGCCAGAGCGACCTGATGATCGTTGCCGGCACGCTGTGCAACAAGATGGCTCCGGCACTGCGCAAGGTGTACGACCAGATGGCCGAGCCGCGCTGGGTGCTCAGCATGGGCTCCTGCGCCAACGGGGGCGGCTACTACCACTACAGCTATTCAGTGGTGCGCGGATGCGACCGCATCGTGCCGGTGGACGTGTACGTGCCCGGCTGTCCGCCCACTGCGGAAGCACTGCTGTACGGCATCCTGCAACTGCAGGCCAAGATTCGCCGCGAGAACACGATCGCCCGCTGAGATGACGCTCAAACTCGACAACCTGCAGTCCGCCCTGCAATCGGTGATCGGCGGCCAGATCAAGAGCATGAAGCGCGATCGCGGAGAGATCACGATCGCCGTTGGCGCCTCCGACTACGTGGAAGTGATGCGCACGTTGCGCGACCACGCCGCGCTGAAGTTCGAGCAGTTGATAGACCTGTGCGGTCTCGACTACAGCACTTACAAGGACGGTGCCTACGAGGGGCCGCGTTACTGCGTGGTCACGCATCTGCTGTCCCTTGCGCACAACTGGCGCGTGCGCGTGAAGGTGTTCTGCCCTGACGACGATTTGCCGCTCGTACCGTCGATCACTGAACTGTGGAGTTCGGCCAACTGGTTCGAGCGCGAGGCGTTCGACCTGTACGGGATCATCTTCGACGGTCACGTCGATCTGCGACGCCTGCTCACCGACTACGGGTTCATCGGCCATCCGTTCCGCAAGGACTTCCCCGTGTACGGGACGGTGGAGATGCGCTACGACGAAGAGCAGAAGCGCGTGATCTACCAGCCGGTGACGATCGAACCGCGCGAGATCGTGCCGCGCGTGATCCGCGAAGACAACTACGGCGGCCTGCACTGATTCGCCCATCCCATGGCTGACATCAAGAACTACACCCTCAACTTCGGGCCGCAGCACCCCGCAGCGCACGGCGTGCTGCGCCTCGTGCTCGAACTCGACGGCGAGGTGATCCAGCGCGCTGACCCTCACATCGGCCTGCTGCATCGCGCCACCGAGAAGCTGGCCGAGACGCGCACCTTCATCCAGTCGCTGCCGTACATGGACCGTCTCGACTACGTGTCGATGATGTGCAACGAGCATGCGTACTGTCTGGCGATCGAGCGGCTGATGGGCATCGAGGTCCCGATCCGCGCGCAGTACATCCGGGTGATGTTTGCGGAACTCACGCGGCTGCTGAACCACCTGCTGTGGCTGGGCGCGCACGGGCTGGACTGCGGTGCGATGAACATCCTCATCTACTGCTTCCGCGAGCGCGAGGACATCTTCGACATGTACGAGGCGGTGTCCGGTGCACGCATGCACGCGGCCTACTTCCGCCCGGGTGGCGTGTACCGGGATCTGCCGGAGTCGATGCCGCAGTACAAGGCCTCGAAGATCCGCAACCAGCGCGAGATCGAGCGCATGAACGAGAGCCGCCAGGGTTCGCTGCTCGATTTCATCGAGGACTTCTGCAAGCGTTTTCCGAAGAACGTCGACGACTACGAGACGCTGCTCACGGAAAACCGCATCTGGAAGCAGCGTACGGTGGGCATTGGCGTGGTGAGCCCCGAGCGGGCCATGAACCTCGGGTTCACCGGCCCGATGCTGCGTGGCTCCGGCATCGCCTGGGATCTGCGCAAGAAGCAGCCGTACGACGTGTACGACCGGATGGATTTCGACGTTCCGCTGGGCAAGAACGGCGATACCTACGACCGCTACCTCGTACGTGTACAGGAGATGCGCGAGGCCAACCGCATCATCCTGCAGTGCGTGGACTGGCTGCGCAAGAACCCGGGCCCGGTGATCACCGACAACCACAAGGTGGCGCCGCCCGCGCGCGTGGACATGAAGTCCAACATGGAAGAGCTGATCCACCACTTCAAGCTCTACACCGAAGGCATGCA